>NZ_JBITCU010000001.1:0-110359 GCF_044453545.1 Streptomyces sp. NPDC051664
CAGCAGCCTCGGCTACCTCAGCCCCGCCGAGTACGAGACCGCACTCGCAGCCTGACCACCACACCAATGGTGTCCGTCAAAGCGGAACAAGCTCATGGCCAGCTGATCCCGTAAGGCTGCGGCCTGAGAGTCATTGCCGTCGTCAGAGGAATCTTCGTAAGCATCCGGCCGGTTTAGGTGGGCTACAACCACGCGGGTCAGGATCTCGTCCACGCCCGCCTTGTCCACACGCACACAGCCCTTGCCCTTGCAGACGTAGGCGGCTGTATCGCGCTTGTACGAGACGGTGATGGGGCCGGAGCACACGTCGCAGACGACGGCTCCGGTGAACTCGTGCCGTGGTGCGCCCGAATTGCCCGTGAACCGGGACGGTTCGGCCAGCATCGCTTGCACCTCGTAGAACAGCTCGTCGCTGACCAGCCGTTCCCACGACGCCTCGACTGTCGTGCCCTTGGTGGAGCGCAGCCCGATGTAGGCAACGTTCAGGGCCAGGTCACGCATGGTCTCTGGTGAAATCGTCTTGCCCCGGCGGCCGGTGATCCCCTTCGCCGCCCAGTCCCGTGCGATGGCCCGGAAACTGTGACCGGCCCGTGTGCGGGTGAACAGCTCGACAACCAGCGGCGCCTCGTCTGGGTGGGCGTACTGACGGACCGGCACGAGCTTGCCCTTGAGCGTCACGTAATCACGCTTGAACCCGAAGGGGCAAATGCCGTGTGGCTTGCCGTCGCGGGCATTGGCATTGAGTCCACGGAGCGTGCGGCCACTGATCTTGGCGGACTCGTACTCGCTGTCTACGGCGTCTTCCAGCAGAGAGCGGCGATCACGCGGGTTGCCCGGGTCGTACAACCGGCTGTGGGTCGTGACATAGATCCGTACGCCGCGATCTTCACACAGCTCGATCAGGGTGACCCACTCGCCCACCCGGCGAGAACCACGCGATGACTCCCACAACATAAGCACCTCGGCGCCGAACTGGCCGCTCGTCAGCTCGCCCATCAGCCGGTCGTAGCCGTCACGCCCCTTGGTGGCGTAACGGGAGGCGCTCCCCTGGTCCTGGTACGGCGTGCCGAGCGCGAAGCCTTCTCGGTCGGCGGCCCGCTTGTCGTCCTGGCGCTGCTCCGGGATGGAGCGCTCCCCCTCGGCGGACACCCGCAGATACTCCCGGGCGGTCAGTGCGGCTGCTGGCAGGCTGTTCATATGACGCCCTCCCCGATTCAGCGGCACCCCCACAGGAGGACCCCCAAGCAAGGTACTACCCCTCCTGTTCCTGGGTGGTCGGTTCTTCGCATTTCTCTGGTGCCGTCGCTGCTCGCGGTCTTCGCACTCGTCACCTGGCAGGTCGCTGCCGACGGCCCCCTGCTCGGACCGGACGAGCAGATCAGCCGGGCCCTCGTCGGACACGGCCTCGCCCGGCTCACCGAACTCCTCGCCGATCTCGGCAATATGCAGGTCGCGCTCCCGGTGCTGGGCTGCGCGATCGTCTGGGCACTGGTGCGCGGCGCGCGCTGGGAGCCGTTGTACGCGGCGCTCACCATGGCGGCGGTGCCTCTGCTGGTCGTCCCGCTGAAGGACTGGATCGCGCGCCCGGGACCGCTGACCGACGCCACCGGCTACTACCCCTCCGGCCATGCGACGACGGCCGCGGTGGCGTACGGGGCGGCGGCGCTGCTGATCGCGCCGTACACGAAGCGGTCATGGATGATGCCCGTCGCCGCTGTCCTGCTGACAGTGGCGACGGGCATCGGTCTGGTGCTGCGCGGCTATCACTGGCCGCTGGATGTGCTCGCCGGCTGGTGCCTGAGCGGGCTGTTGCTCGTGACGCTCAGCTGGTCGAGCGGTCGGTCACGGCGACGTCAGCCGCCGAAGTAGGCGTCGAAGTTCTTCGAGAACTCCCCGTTGTTGAAGCGGTCCCAGTTGATCGACCAGGTCATCAGTCCGCGCAGTCCGGGCCAGGTCCCGTGCGTCGCGTACGAACCGCAGTCGGTCTTCTTCGTCAGGCAGTTCAGCGCCTTGTTGACCTCGCCGGGTGAGGTGTATCCGTTGCCCGCCTGGGTGGAGGCGGGAAGTCCGACGGAGACCTGGTCGGGGCGGAGCGCGGGGAAGACCTTGGTGGTGTCACCGGCCACCGGGAAGCCGGTGAGCAGCATGTCGGTCATGGCGATGTGGAAGTCTGCGCCGCCCATGGAGTGGTACTGGTTGTCCAGACCCATGATGGAACCCGAGTTGTAGTCCTGGACGTGCAGCAGGGTGAGGTCGTCACGCAGGGCGTGGATGACCGGGAGGTAGGCGCCGGCGCGCGGGTCCTGGCCGCCCCAGGGTCCCGAGCCGTAGTACTGGTAGCCGAGCTGCACGAAGAACGTCTCGGGGGCCATGGTCAGCACGAACTTGTCGCCGTACTTGGCCTTGAGGGTCTTCACCGCGGAGATCAGGTTGACGATGACCGGGGTGGTCGGGTTGCGGAAGTCGGTGTCGCCGGTGTTCAGCGAGAGCGAGTGGCCCTCGAAGTCGATGTCGAGACCGTCCAGACCGTAATCGTCGATGATCTTGCTGACGGAGGAGACGAAGGTGTCACGGGCGGCGGTGGTGGAGAGCTGCACCTGACCGTTCTGGCCGCCGATGGAGATCAGCACCTTCTTGCCCGCGGCCTGCTTGGCCTTGATGGCCGCCTTGAATTCGGCCACGGACTCGACGTTCGGGCACTCGGTGACCGGGCAGAGCGAGAACCGGATGTCGCCCGAGGTGACGGAGGTCGGCTCACCGAAGGCCAGGTCGATGACGTCCCAGGAGTCGGGGACGTCCGCCATCCGCGTGTAGCCGGAGCCGTTGGCGAAGCTGGAGTGCAGATAGCCGACCAGCGCGTGGGTGGGGAGGCCCGAGCCGCCGCCGCCTCCGCCGCCCGCCGTGGTGGTGGCGGTGACGGCTGCGGACTTGACCGACTCACCGGCGGAGTTGGTCGCGGTGATCTGGAAGCTGTACGCGGTCGAGGCGGCCAGGCCCGTCACGGTGGCGGACGTCCCGGTGACGGAGAGGACCTTCGTACCGCCCTGGTAGACGTTGTAGCCGGCGGCTCCCGTGGAGCCGCTCCAGGAGAGGGCGACGGAGGAGGAGGTGGTCGTGCCGGCCCTCAGCCCGGCGGGGGTCGCGGGGATCGCGACGGGGTCGCCGCCGGGGCCGACGAGGGTGAGGTCGTCGGCGTAGTAGGTGGGGGTGCCGTACCACCCGTGGGTGTAGATCTTCACGGACGTCGTGGCGGCACCGGTCTTGAACGTGGTGGTGAGCTGCGTCCAGCCGGGAGAGGACTGCGTCCAGGTCGACACATCGGTGGTGCCGGTTCCGGACGCGCCGAGGTAGACATAGCTGCCCTGCACCCAGGCGCTCAGTGTGTACGTGGAGTCCGGCTTGACCGTGACGGTCTGGGAGCACTCGGCGTTGTCACTGCCGGCCGGCGTCGCCTTGAGTGCGGAAGTTCCGCCGTGGGTGGGTGTGCTGACGACGGCTCCGCTGCCGCCCGTACAGCTCCAGCCGTCCAGACCGGCCTCGAATCCGCCGTTGCGCGCCAGATCGGTGTCGGCCGCCGCGGCGGACGGCGCCGAGGCCGCCAGGCCACCGGCGACGAGCAGAGCCGCCGAGAGGGCGGCCAGAAGTCCGGAAAATCGGGCGGGGGGTCCCGTGCGTTCCACAACGGCCTCCGTGCAGGGGGGAATTGAGTGTGGCGCCACAACATGGTCCAGACCAATCAGGTTGTCAAGACCTCTGGCGCCATCCCGGGCCCGCCACGCCGGGCGGTCACCCCCACCACCCCGCTCCCCGGCGCCCTTTCAGCCCCCAGCACCACACCAGCCACTCCCATCCCCTTCCCTGCTGCCGCCCAGGCCGCCACCCCGGGCCGTCGCCGTCGCGGCCTCGTGCATCGCCAGCTCCAGCAGAGTCGCGTCGGTCAGCGTCCCCGACCCGTCGGGCGGTATCAGCCAGCGCACCCCGCCGGACGCCCGCCCCGGGTACGGCACGAGGATCCAGGTCCCGAGTCCCACTCCTCGTACCCCCGTCCCGATCCAGCGGGCGACCGTACCCGGCGGCACGAAAAAGCCCATGCGGGCGTCGCCGAAGTCGGAGAGGACCGGCCCCGGCCTGTCGACGAGACGGGTGAGCACATCGAACGTCGGATAGCCGAACTCCCGCGGAAGAATCAGCACGTCCCAGCGCCTGCCTGCGGGAAGGAGCGCAATCCCCCGGGGATTGCGCTCCCATTCCCACCGGCACGCAGCCGGATCCGGTGCCACCGAGGCGAGCCAATCGACTGCCGCCCTTACCTCCGAGCCAGTCATGGCCGGCCTCCCTCTCCATGCGCACCGACAGTGCGTCCACACGGCGAGAGGGGGTTCGGTCCGGATCATTACGCGGGTCGGGGGCACCAGTCGGAAGTGAATTGGGTCACACCATGACTTGCCTCCCGGACCCGGTTCAGCTGTCGAAGCCGAGCCCCAGCCGGTCCATCGTGCGCAGCCACAGATCGCGCCGGCCCCCCTGGCTGTCCGCCCTGGCCAGGGACCTCTTCGTGAGTTCGATCCCGGCCCAGGCGAACGGCTCCGGCGGGAACGGCATCGGCTTGGTGCGCACCATCTCCAGACCGGTCCGCCCGGTCCGTTCACCGGAGAGCAGATCGAGCATCACATCGGCGCCGAACCGGGTGGCTCCGACGCCGAGTCCGGTGAATCCGGCGGCGTAGGCGACCCGCCCCTGGTGGGCCGTACCGAAGAAGGCGGAGAAGCGGGAACAGGTGTCGATCGCACCGCCCCAGGCGTGACTGAAACGTACCCCTGCCAGCTGCGGGAAGCACTCGAAGAACTGGCCGGCGAGCTTGAGGAAGGTCTCCGGCCGCTGGTCGAGGTCAGCGCTCAGCCGGCCGCCGTACGGATAGATCGCGTCATAGCCGCCCCACAGGATCCGGTTGTCCTCGGACAGCCGGAAGTAGTGGAACTGATTGGCGCTGTCGCCCAGTCCCTGCCGGTTCTTCCAGCCGATGGAGGCGAGCTGGTCGGCGGTGAGCGGCTCGGTCATCAGCGCGTAGTCGTAGACCGGGACGGTGTACGGGCGCACTCGCTTGACCAGCGACGGGAAGATGTTCGTGCCGAGTGCGACCCGGCGGGCGAGGACCTTCCCGTACGGCGTGCGGACCGCCATCCCGGTGGTGGTCCTGGCCAGTTCGAGGCCCCGGGTGTGCTCGTACACCCGTACCCCCAGATCGAGGCAGGCCCGCTTGAGGCCCCAGGCCAGCTTGGCGGGGTGCAGCATGGCGACTCCGCGCCGGTCCCAGAGTCCGCCGAGGAAGGTCGGTGAGTCGACTTCTGCGCGCAGTTCCTCCCGGTCGAGGAATTCCACTCCGGTGAAGCCGAGTTTCTCGGCTTCCTGGTGCCATTCCCGCAGCTCTTCCAGCTGATGCGGTTCGGTGGCGACATCGATTTCGCCGGTGCGCTCGAATGCGCAGTCGATGGAGTAGCGGGAGACTGCCGCCTCGATGGCGTCGAGGTTCTGCTCGCCCAGCTCTTCCAGCTTCTTGATCTCGTCCGGCCAGCGTTCCAGGCCGTTGGGGAGGCCATGGGTGAGGGAGGCGGCGCAGAATCCGCCGTTGCGGCCCGAGGCGGCCCAGCCCACCTCGTGCCCCTCGATCAGTACGACGTCCCGTTCCGGATCGCGTTCCTTGGCGATCAGCGCGGTCCACAGTCCGCTGTATCCGCCGCCGATGACGAGCAGATCGCAGTGCTCGTCGCCGGTGAGAGCGGGAAGCGCGTCGGGCCTGCCGGGGTCGTCCAGCCAGAACGAGACCGGCCGTGCGCCGGAGAGTGATTGTGCAGCAGTACGCATGGCAGCTGGGGCCATGGTTTCCAACTCCTTCAGGACTTTCAGGGTCGTGCGCTGTTTTTCCGCCGGTTCGAGATGAGCTGGCCGGCGAGAACCACCAGAACGGCAATGACGAACATCGCCGTGCCGATGACGTTGATCTGCACGGGTGTGCCGCGCTGCGCCGAACCCCAGACGTACATGGGGAAGGTCACGGTCGAGCCCGCGTTGAAATTGGTGATGATGAAATCGTCGAAGGAGAGCGCGAAGGCGAGCAGCGCTCCCGCGGCGATTCCGGGGGCGGCGATCGGCAGGGTCACCCGGATGAAGGTCTGCACGGGTCCCGCGTACAGATCGCGGGCCGCCTCCTCCAGTCGCGGGTCCATCGACATCACGCGTGCCTTGACCGCCGTCACGACGAAGCTCAGACAGAACATGATGTGTGCGATGAGGATCGTCCAGAAACCCAGTTGGGCGCCCATGTTGAGGAAGAGCGTGAGCAGCGAGGCGGCCATGACGACCTCGGGCATCGCCATCGGCAGGAAGATCAGCGAGTTGATCGCGCCGCGCGCCCGGAAGCGGTAGCGGACCAGTGCGAAGGCGATCATCGTGCCGAGCGCGGTCGCGCCGATCGTCGCCCAGGTGGCGATCTGGAGGGAGAGCGAGAGCGAGCCGCACATGTCGGCGACGCCGCAGGGGTCCGTCCAGGCGTCCAGCGAGAAGCGCTGCCAGGCGTAGTTGAAGCGCCCGTTCGGTTTGTTGAAGGAGAACACCATCACGACGATGTTCGGAAGGATCATGTAGGCGAGGGTCAGCAGACCCGCGATGACGATGAGATGGCGGCGGAGCCAGCGCAGTACGGGCATCAGACCAGGTCCTCCGTCCCGGAGCGGCGGATGTAGACGGTCACCATCAGCAGGACGACCGCCATGAGGATGAAGGAGAGCGCGGCCGCCATCGGGTAGTCGAGGACGCGCAGGAACTGGGTCTGGATGACGCTGCCGACCATCTTGGTGTCGGTGGAGCCCAGCAGTTCGGCGTTGACGTAGTCACCGCTGGCCGGGATGAAGGTCAGCAGCGTGCCCGAGACGACACCCGGCATGGAGAGCGGGAACGTCACCTTGCGGAAGGTGGTGGCGGGGGTGGCGTAAAGATCGCCGGCCGCCTCGTGCAGCCTGCCGTCGATCCGCTCCAGCGAGGTGTAGAGCGGCAGGATCATGAACGGCAGGAAGTTGTACGTCAGACCGCAGACCACGGCCATCGGTGTGGCCAGCACCCGGTTGTTCTCGGTCCAGCCGAGCCAGCTGGTGACATCCAGGACGTGCAGGGCGTTCAGTACGTCGACGACCGCGCCGCCGTCCGCGAGGATCGTCTTCCAGGCGAGGGTACGGATCAGGAAGCTGGTGAAGAAGGGCGCGATGACCAGCACCAGCACCACATTGCGCCAGCGGCCCGCCTTGAACGCGATGAGATACGCGAGCGGGTAGCCGAGCAGCAGGCAGAGAATCGTCGCGGTGCCCGCGTACAGCAGGGACCGGATGAACTGCGGGTAGTACTCGGACAGCGCGTCCCAGTAGGTCTGGACGTGCCAGGTGACCTCGAACCCCTTCTCCAGGGATCCGGTCTGTACGGAGGTCGATGCCTGGTAGACCATCGGCAGGGCGAAGAAGACGACCAGCCAGAGGATGCCGGGGAGCAGCAGCCAGTACGGGACGAGCCGCTTTCGGGTGGAGGCCTTGCGTACGGGGAGTTCGGCGGGGTCCTTGGACGGCGCGGGCGGCGCTTCGGTGACGGTCACGTCGCGTCCTCCACCGTCTCCACACCGGCGTCGATGTCCTGGGCCGCGTCGAGGCCGAAGGTGTGCTCCGGGTTCCAGTGCAGGACGACCTCGGCGCCGCGGGTGAGTCCCGCGCGGTGCCCGACGTTCTGCTCGTACACCTGAAGTGCCTTGCCGGCCGGGCTCTCCACCACGTACTGCGTGGAGACGCCGATGAAGCTGGAGTCGACGATCCGGCCGGTCACCCGGTTGCGTCCGACCGCTATGGTGTCCGCTTCGCCGGCGGATGTGAGGGAGATCTTCTCCGGGCGGATGCCGACCAGGATCCTCCCGCCGCGGGCGGTGGGGGCCGAGCATCGCCCGGCGGGCAGTCGCAGTGTGCTGCCGCCCGCGCCGACGACGACGTCCGTGCCGGACTCGGTGATCTCGCCCTCGATGAGGTTGGAGGTGCCGAGGAAGTTGGCGACGAAGGTCGTCTTCGGGTTCTCGTACAGGTCGGCGGGGGCGCCGAGCTGCTCGACGCGGCCCGCGTTCATCACCGCGACGGTGTCGGCCATGGTCATGGCCTCCTCCTGGTCGTGGGTGACATGGATGAACGTGATGCCGACCTCCGTCTGGATGCGCTTGAGCTCAAGCTGCATCTGGCGGCGCAGCTTGAGGTCGAGGGCGCCGAGCGGCTCGTCGAGCAGGAGCACCTGCGGGTGGTTGATCAGGGCGCGGGCGACGGCGACGCGCTGCTGCTGACCGCCGGAGAGCTGGTGCGGCTTGCGCTTCGCGAAGTCTCCGAGCTGAACGAGCTCCAGCATGTCGTCGACCTGCTTCTTCACCGACTTGATGCCGCGCCGGCGCAGGCCGAAGGCGACGTTCTCGGTGACGTCCAGGTGCGGGAAGAGCGCGTAGCTCTGAAAGACGGTGTTGACGGGGCGCTTGTACGGGGGAAGGTCGGTGATGTCCCGGCCGCCGAGCGAGATGGTGCCGGTGGTGGCCTCCTCCAGCCCCGCGATCATCCGCAGGGTGGTGGTCTTGCCGCAGCCGGACGCTCCGAGCAGGGCGAAGAAGGAACCCTGGGGGACGGTCAGGTCGAGCGGCTGGACGGCGGCGAAGGAACCGTACGTCTTGCTGATCCCGGTGAGGCGGACGTCGCCGCCTTCTGTCTGCTGCTGTGTCATGGGTCGCAGTCCCAGTGGTGTCAGGGGGAGATCGGGCGAGAGGGAAAAGGCACCGCGGTCAGGCGCCGATGAGCTTGGCGAACTTCTCCTCGTACGCCGTCTCTTCCTTGCTTGTCAGCGAGCGGAAGGCGTGCGATCGCGCCGCCATCTCCTTGTCGGGGAGGATGAGTGTGTTGGCGGCCATCGCCTTGTCGATCTTGGTGAGTTCCTCGCGGACACCGTCGACCGGACAGACGTAGTTGATGTACGCGGCGAGCTGGGCGGCGACCGGCGGCTCGTAGTAGTAGTCGATCAGCTTCTCGGCGTTGGTCTTGTGCCGGGCCTTGGCCGGGACCAGCATGTTGTCGCTCGACGTGATGTAACCGGCGGCCGGGATCGCGTACTTGATGTCCGGGTTTCCGGACTGGAGCTGGATGATGTCGCCGGCCCACGCGACGCAGGCGGCGATGTCACCCTTGTCGAGGTCCGCGGTGTAGTCGTTGCCGGTGAAGCGGCGGATCTGCTTCTTGTCGACGCCCTTCTGGATCCGGCCGATCGCCGCGTCGAAGTCGGCGTCCGTGAACGTCCCGGGGTCCTTGCCCATGTCGAGCAGGGTCATGCCGACGGAGTCACGCATCTCGGAGAGGAACCCGACCCTGCCCTTGAGGGAGGGGTCGTCGAGGAGCTGCGTGATGGAGTCGACCTTGCGCCCGCCGGTCGCCTTGGAGTTGTAGGCGATGACGGTCGGAATGCCCGTCCAGGGGTACGAGTGGGCGCGGCCCGGGTCCCAGTCGGGGGTGCGGAACTGGGACGAGAGGTTGGCGAAGGCGTGCGGCAGGTTCACCGGGTCGAGCTTCTGGGCCCAGCCGAGCCGGATGATCCGCGCGGCCAGCCAGTCGGTGACGATGATGAGGTCCCGGCCGGTGTCCTGGCCCGCGGCCAGCTGCGGCTTTATCTTGCCGAAGAATTCGACGTTGTCGTTGATGTCCTCGGTGTACTTGACCTCGATCCCGGTGCGTTTCGTGAACGCCTCCAGGGTGGGCCGGTGCTTCTCGTCCTCACTGACATCCATGTATTCGGTCCAGTTGGAGAAGTTGATCTGCTTCTCCTTGGCCGAATGGTCGTCCGAGGCCGCTGCGGCGTCCCCTTCCCGCTTCGCGGGCGGGATGCCGCATGCGCTCAGCGTCCCCAGTCCGCCGAGCGCGAGCGCGCCCATGCCGGAGGCGCGGATGAGCGATCGCCGGGTGAGGGCGCCCCTGCCACTGGTCAGACTGCGCCGCATCGCGGCCAGCTGCGCTGCAGAGAGGTGCTCGGGCTCGTACTGCTCCATGCGCGTTGCCCTTTCGGGTGGGAATGGCCGTGGTCGGCCGGGCTATCGGTCCCCGAAGATCGTGCGGTGCCAGTCCTTGCGGGCGACCGCGGTGTTGTCGTACATCACATGCTTGACCTGTGTGTACTCCTCGAAGGAGTACGCCGACATGTCCTTGCCGAAGCCGCTGGCCTTGTATCCGCCGTGTGGCATCTCGCTGATGATCGGAATGTGGTCGTTGACCCAGACGCAGCCCGCCTTGATCTCACGGGTGGCGCGGCCTGCCCGGTACACGTCCCGGCTCCAGGCGGAGGCGGCGAGTCCGTACGGGGTGTCGTTGGCAAGAGCGATGCCCTCGTCGTCGGTGTCGAAGGGCAGCACGACCAGGACCGGACCGAAGATCTCCGACTGCACGATCTCGCTGTCCTGGGCGGCACCCGCGACCAGCGTCGGCCGGTAGTACGCGCCGTCCTCGAGGACGCCGCCGGGGGCCCCGCCACCGGTGACGACGGTGGCATACGCACGGGCGCGCTCGACGAATCCGGCGACCCGGTCTCGCTGGGCGTGGCTGATCAGCGGGCCGAGGTCGGTCGACGGGTCGAAGGGGTCGCCGAGCCGTACGGTCTCCATCAGCTCGGCGACCCCCTGGACGAAGGCGTCGTAGAGCGGGCGCTGGACGTAGGCGCGGGTGGCGGCGGTGCAGTCCTGGCCGGTGTTGATGAGCGCTCCGGCGACCGCACCGTTGACTGCGGCGTCGAGGTCGGCATCGTCGAAGACCAGGAAGGGGGCCTTGCCGCCGAGTTCGAGGTGGAGGCGCTTGACGGTGGCGGTGGCGATCTCGGCGACCCGCTTGCCCACCGCGGTGGAGCCGGTGAAGGAGGTCATCACGACGTCCGGGTGGCCGACGAGGTGCTCGCCCGCGTCCTTGCCCGCCCCGGTGACGATGTTGATCACACCGTCCGGGATGCCGGCCCCGGTGGCCGCCTGCGCGAACATCAACGAGGTCAGCGGGGTGATCTCGGCGGGCTTCAGCACGATCGTGTTGCCTGCCGCGATCGCCGGGAGGATCTTCCAGGCGGCCATCTGGAGCGGGTAGTTCCACGGGGCGATGGAGCCGACGACACCGATCGCCTCACGGCGTACGTACGAGGTGTGGTCGCCGTCGTACTCGCCCGCGGACCTGCCCTCCAGATGGCGGGCGGCACCCGCGAAGAAGGAGGTGTTGTCGATGGTGCCCGGCACGTCGAACTCGGTGGAGAGCTTGATCGGCTTGCCGCACTGGAGCGACTCGGCGTACGCGAAGTCGTCTGCCTGCTCGGCGAGTACGGCGGCGAAGCGGTGCATCGCCTCGGACCGCTCGGCCGGCGTGGCGCCGGACCAGCCGGGGAAGGCCTCCCGGGCGGCAGCGACGGCCGCGTCGACATCGGCGGTGCCCGCCAGTTCGTACGTGTGGACGGTCTCGCCCGTCGCCGGGTTCACAATCGCGTGACTGCGTCCCGATGTACCGGACCGCAGACTTCCGCCGATGTACTGCGCGCCGTCCGCGAAGCGGTCCTGCATCTGGAAGCTGTTGCCCATGACGCTCTCCTCCGCCGCTGTCCCCGTCGACCGGGGCGGCGTAGCTTCTGCTCGAATTGAGTGCCGATCCTGACAGAGGACACTGAGCCCAACAAGTGATTCCGTTGTTGCCTTTTGGTTACGCAACGGAATCTGTCGACCATGTGTCGCGTCGGTACGGAAATCCCCGTACGGAGTGTCAGTGGCGGATGCCACACTCGCATGTCATGGAGCACATGAATGATCTTGTGGCGCGGACCCGTCGTGGCGAGAAGGTGAAGTACCTGCGGTTCTGGGGACACCGCCCGCTCCCGGACGGGCGGATCGGCGCGAGCTGCCTCAGTCAGTGGTGGCCGTCGCCATTCACCGTCGACGGCGTGACGTACGCGTCGGCCGAGCACTGGATGATGGCCGGCAAGGCGCGGCTCTTCGGCGACGAGGAGGCGGAGCGCCGCGCCATATCCGCGAGCAGCCCCGCAGCCGCGAAGAAGGAGGGCCGGCTGGTCCGCGCCTTCGACGGCACGGTGTGGGATCGGGAGCGGTTCGCCCTGGTGGTGGCGGGAAGCGTCCACAAGTTCGGCCAGAACGCCGAGCTGCGGGAGTTCCTGGTGAACACCGGCGACCGGGTGCTCGTCGAAGCCAGCCCCGTGGACCGGATCTGGGGCATCGGGCTGGCGGCGGACGATCCGCGTGCCGAGGACCCGGCGAGCTGGCGCGGGCTGAATCTGCTGGGGTTCGCGCTGATGGACGCGCGGGCGGAGCTGCGCACACCATGAGACGGCCCGGATGCGCGATGGCCGGGCGGGCCGGAGCCCGGCCCGCCCGGCCATCAGGCGGGATACGGCACCGGTCCGCAGGGTTCCGGTACCGCCGCCAGGCATCGTCTATCGCGTGACGTCGACGACCAGGGACGAGGAGAACGGGTCGTCGTTGTTGTACGTGTTGTCGTCGAACTCATCGGCGTGGGTGGCGAACAGCCAGATCAAGAAGCTGATGATCGCCAGGCCGAAAACGATGCCGATGGACCCCATGATGATCCCGGCGAGCGCCTGACCGCTGTTGGTCGCCTCGCCTCGCTGCACCCGCTTACGGCCCAGGATGCCGAAGATCAGGGCGAGTGCGCCCAGGATCAGGCTGGGTATTCCGTAGATGCAGAACAGGCAGACGGCCAGGATGCCGAGCACCATGGCTGCCGTACCCATGCCATTGGAAGGCGCGCTGCCCCAGGCCGTCTGGCCGTAGCCGGAATACCCCGGGTAGCTCCCGTACTGCGGACCCGGCGCGGCCGGGTAGCCGTACTGCCCCGCGGCCGGCGGGACCTGCTGGCCCGGTCCGTTCGGTGCGATCGGCGGCGGCGGTACCTCCCCGGGGCCGGCGGCCGGCGCCGGACCGGCCGGAGCTCCCGGACCGAATCCCGGTCCGGTGGCAGGTGCGGGGCCGTTCCCCACACCCGGCATCGAGGTCACCGTCGGCTGATCGTGCACAGCAGGCGGACGAGGATCACCGGACGGCTTCTCCAGCGGCACTCTGCTGTCCGGCGGAGCCCAGGGATCGCGTGGCGCTGCCCCGCCCCCTGGCTGCTCTGTGTTGTCTGACATGGGCCTCCCCCATCGTGGTCCCGTCATGCTACGGCCCGCTCCCGGCGGCCCGGGCGCGGCCTACGATGATCCTCGTCCCGCCCCGGGCCGCAATGCGCCCGGACCGCTCGAACCTCACGTTCCGGAGGATCCGATGACCGATCTGCACCCCTTCATCGCGGGGCTGCCCAAGGCCGAACTGCATGTCCACCATGTCGGATCCGCCTCTCCCCGCATCGTCGCCGAACTGGCCGCCCACCACCCGGACTCCAAGGTCCCCACAGACCCCGAGGCGCTGGCCGACTACTTCTCCTTCACCGACTTCGCTCACTTCATCGACGTCTATCTCTCCGTCGTGGACCTGATCCGCACCCCGGAGGACGTCCGGCTGCTGACCTTCGAGGTCGCCCGTGACATGGCCCGCCAGAACATCCGGTACGCGGAGCTGACCGTCACCCCGTTCAGCTCGACCCGGCGCGGGATCCCGGAGCAGGGCTTCATGGAAGCCATCGAGGACGCCCGCAAGGCCGCCGAGGCCGAGCTCGGGGTCGTACTGCGCTGGACGTTCGACATCCCCGGCGAGGCCGGACTGGAAGCCGCCGAGGAGACCACCCGGCTCGCGGTCGGGCTGCGGCCCGAGGGGCTCGTCGCGTTCGGGCTCGGCGGCCCGGAGATCGGCGTGCCCCGCCCGCAGTTCAAGCCCTACTTCGACCGGGCCATCGCCGAGGGCCTGCACTCCGTGCCGCACGCCGGAGAGACCACGGGCCCGCAGACCATCTGGGACGCCCTCACCGAGCTGCGCGCCGAGCGCATCGGCCACGGCACCAGCGCCACCCGGGACCCGAGGCTCCTGGACCACCTCGCCGAGCACCGGATTCCGCTGGAGGTCTGCCCGACCTCGAACATCGCGACCCGCGCCGTCACCGACCTCGACCGGCACCCGGTCAAGGAGATGGTGGACGCCGGTGTTCTGGTCACCATCAACAGCGACGACCCGCCGATGTTCGGCACGGACCTCAACAACGAGTACGGGGTGGCGGCACGTCTCCTCGGCCTGGACGAGCGGGGTCTCGCCGCACTCGCGAAGAACGCGGTGGAGGCCTCGTACCTCGACCCGGCCGGCAAGCGGACACTGGCCGCCGAGATCGACACGTACACGACGAGCTGGCTGGAGGGCACCGGCCGGTGACCGGGGGCGGTGACAATGGCCCCATGGCCACCTCTGTCACCGCCGTGGCTCACCGCGGCGATCCGTACCGTGTCCGCGAGAACACCCTCCCGTCGATCCGCTCCGCGATCGAGCGAGGGGCGGACGCGGTCGAGATCGATGTCCGGGTCACCCGCGACGGGGTGCCCGTCCTGCTGCACGACTCCACGCTGGAACGGCTGTGGGGCCACGACGTGCGTCTCGACCGGCTGACGCACCAGGAGGTCACCGAGCTGACCGGCGGCGGTGTGCCCACACTGCGCGACGCGCTGCTCGCCACCAGGACGCACCGCCTCATGGTCGACCTGCCCGGCTCCACCGACGACTCGGTACGCAGGACCGTCGGTGTGATCCGTGGGTGCGGGGCCGGGGAGCGCACGTACTACTGCGCGGGCCCCGAGGCCATGCTGCGGGTGCGCGCAGCCGATCCGTCCGCCGAGATCGCCCTGACCTGGACGACGCTCGCCCCGCCCCGTGCCGGTCTGCTGGACGCGGTGAAGCCGCGCTGGCTGAACTACCGGTTCGGTCTGGTGAGCCGGGAGTTGACGGACCGTGTCCACCGGGACGGGCTGCTGGTCTCGGCCTGGACGGCCGACACCAGGCGCACCATGCGCCGCCTGATCGCGCACGGCGTCGACTCGATCACCACCAATCGGGTCGACGCCCTGCGCGGCCTGCTCGCCAACTCGACTGTCGATGAGCCCCGTTGATCGATCCGGCATGATGGACGGTGCCTCATCGACCGTGATGTCGCCCCGGCGCCGGAGGAGCAGTTGTGACTGATGCGACCGATCCGCGGAGCAACCCCCTTTTCCCCCAGGTCCGTTCCGACATCGCGCACAACGCCCGGGTCTGGAACTACTGGCTGGGCGGCAAGGACAACTACCCCGTCGACCGCACGGTCGGCGATCAGGTCACCGGCATGTACCCGAGCATCGGTGAAGTGGCCCGCGCCGACCGGGCGTTCCTGGGGAGGGCGGTCCGCCATCTGGCCGGTGACGTGGGGATCGGCCAGTTCCTGGACATCGGCACCGGCCTGCCGACGGCGGACAACACCCATGAGGTCGCACAGCACACCGCGCCGGACGCCCGCATCGTGTACGTCGACAACGACCCGATCGTGCTCGCGCACGCCCGCGCGCTGCTCACCAGCTCGCCGGAGGGTGCGACCACCTACATCGACGCGGACGCCCGCCACCCGGAACGGATCCTCCAGGCGGCCGAACCGACCCTGGACCTGAAGAAGCCGGTCGCGGTGATGCTGCTCGGCATCCTGAACTTCGTTCTCGACACGGACGAGGCGCGGGGCATCGTACGGAAGCTGATGGATGCGATGCCGTCCGGCAGCTATCTGGTGCTCACCCACCCCACGCTGGAGCTGGGCGGCGCGGGCAACGAAGCGGCGATGCGGTTCTGGAACGAGAACGCCACACCACCGATCACCGCCCGCAGTCGCGCCGAGTTCGCCTCGTTCCTGGAGGGTCTGGAGCTCGTCGGGCCCGGCATCGTGTCGTGCGCTCGCTGGCGCACCGGCCCGGCGACGGTGGGGGCCGAGGTCGCCCAGTTCGGCGCAGTGGCCCGGAAGCCCTGACGGCGCCGGTCCCATGCATCTACGTGGCATCGGCCCGAGGACACTCGGGGCCGGCCCCGGACCGTGGACCTCCTCATCACGCTGCTGGTGCAAGCCGCGGTGACCATGCCGTTCGTCGTCCCGCGCGGCCCGGACCTGCCGGAGGCGACGTGGGCGGCACACGGACCGACCACCTTGACCGTGCTGCCGCCGGCCGCGCGGCGGCGGGCCCCGGTCGCCGTGCTGATCGCTGTGCTCGCTGTCGGCGGCCGGTACAAGTTCACGCTCGACGGGCCGGGCCGGCCGCTCCCGTACGCCACGGCGTTGACCATCGTGGTGGCCGCCTTCGGTGCCCCGTCGGCCGGATGACTCAGACCGCTGGAGCCACCGCCGGGCCGGCCACCGGATCCGGCGTCCGCTCCATCGCCTCCAGCCGCTTGATCATCCGGCGGACGACGAGCAGCGGGAGCACCCCGATGACACCGAACGACATGTCGATGATCGACCACCAGAAGGGGATCCCCCGGACCGGTCCGCAGATCAGCGCGAGCGGGATGATCCCGGCGCAGGCGATCATGCCGAACTCGATGACCCAGATGTTGCGGACCGGGTCGCGGTACGGGCCGTGGAAGGCGACGGCGATGACGAGATGCGCGAAGGCCAGCCAGTCGGTGCCGTACAGCACGAAGGGGTACTTGGCGTCGGCCTCGTCCAGACCGGCCCGGACCCGGGTGATCCACTCCATCAGAGCCGGGAAGTGCTCGGGCACGGGCGAGGCCGAGGACCTCAGCAGGTCCTCGGTCCAGTGGAGTTCGTGGACGAGCGGGAAAGCGGTCAGCCCGCTCAGCACCAGACAGACGATAAAGACGACCAACCACACGCGTATGCGCCTCAGCAGGGCTCTTCGCTCGCTCATGCCCGCAGCGTACGCCCGGGTTTACGTGCCCTTTACCCCGCCCCGGCACCTCCCTCAGAGACCGACGATGGAGTTCCATTTCTTCGCGAACTCGATGCGTTCCTCGGACGTGATGTCTCGGGCGATCGCCAGCCGTCGGCGCATCGCGTCGTCGGGGAAGATCAGCGGGTCCTCGGCGAGCGCGGCGGTCTCCTCGTCCTTGGAGGAGGCCAGCACCTCGCGGGCGGCCGGGACGGGACAGACGTAGTTGACCCAGGTGGCGAGTTCCGCGGCGACCTCGGGCTCGTAGTAGTAGTCGATCAGTTTCTCGGCATTGCGCTTGTGACGGGCGAGGTTGGGGATCATGAGCGATTCCGCCCAGAGCTCGGCCCCCTCCTCGGGCACCACGAACTCGATCTCCGGGTTGTCCGCCTGGAGTTGGATGACATCGCCCGAGTAGGCCTGACAGGCGAGCACATCGCCGGTGGACAGATCCTTGATGTAGTCGTTGCCGGTGAAGCGGCGGATGTGCTTCTCCTTCACCAGCTTCTCCACCTGGTCGCACGTCGTGTAGAAGTCGTCCCGCGTCCAGCGGGTGATGTCGACGCCGTTGCCCTGCATCAGCAGGGCGAAGGACTCGTCGAGCCCGGAGAGCAGCGTCACCTTGCCGCGCAGGTCGGCTGCCCAGAGATCGCTCGTGTGCTTGATCTCGCGGCCGAGCTTCTTGCGGTTGTACGCGATGCCGGTGATCCCGGACTGCCAGGGGACGCTGTGCGTCCGGCCCTGGTCGAAAGCGGGCGAACGCAGCTGCGGGTCCAGGTACCTGGCGACGTTGGGCTGCTCGGTCCGGTCCATCTCCTGCACCCAGCCGAGCCGTACGAACCGGGCGGCCATCCAGTCGCTGATGACGATCAGGTCCCGGCCGGTCTGCTGGTGGTTCATCAGCGCAGGGCTGATCTTCCCGAAGAACTCGTCGTTGTCGTTGATCTCCTCGGTGTACCTGACGGAGATCCCGGTGCGCTCGGTGAACGTGTCGAGGGTGGGCCGCTTGGACTCGTCCTCGTCGTCGGTGTCGATGTACAGCGGCCAGTTGGCGAACCGCAGCGTGTGGTCGGTGGCGGAGACGTCGCGTCCGGCGCGGTCACCGGGCTGCACATACGCGGCGGGCACTCCGCAGCCGGCCAGCGTGGCACCGGCCGCGCCCGCCCCGAAGGCGCGCAGCAGGGACCGGCGGGACATGGGGTGGTTCGGGATCGCTCGCACCTGCGCAGGATGCCGGTCGGCGGGTTCGGCGGACAATGGACCATTCGTCCAGCGGCATGCGCTCCACCCGCACACCCTGTCGATGCCCCGTCAGGAGCGGGCACGGAAACGGCCCCGGGCCGGAGCCCGAGGCCGCCACCGCATGCACGGAGGGTCAGTCGTCGAGAGACGTCATGACGTGCTTGATGCGCGTGTAGTCCTCGAAGCCGTACGCGGAGAGGTCCTTGCCGTAGCCGGACTTCTTGAATCCGCCGTGCGGCATCTCGGCGACGAGCGGGATGTGGGTGTTGATCCACACGCAGCCGAAGTCGAGGTACTTGGACATCCGCATCGCCCGGGAGTGGTCCTTGGTCCACACCGAGGAGGCGAGGGCGTACTCGACGCCGTTCGCGTACTCCACGGCCTGCGTCTCGTCGGTGAACGACTGGACGGTGATGACCGGGCCGAAGACCTCGTTCTGGATGATCTCGTCGTCCTGGCGCAGGCCGGAGACGACGGTCGGTGCGTAGAAGTAGCCCTTGTCGCCGACCCGGTGGCCGCCCGCCTCGACCTTGGCGTGGGCGGGGAGCCGCTCGATGAAGCCGCTGACCTGCTTCAGCTGGTTGGCGTTGTTGAGCGGGCCGTACAGCACGTCCTCGTCGTCCGGCTGCCCCGTCTTCGTGTCGGAGGCGGCCTTGGCGAGCGCGGTGACGAACTCGTCGTGGATCGACTCGTGGACGAGGACGCGGGTCGCGGCCGTGCAGTCCTGGCCGGCGTTGAAGAAGCCCGCGACGGAGATGCCCTCGACGGCCTTGGCGATGTCGGAGTCCTCGAAGACGACGGCGGGCGCCTTGCCGCCGAGCTCCAGGTGGACGCGCTTGACGTCCTTGGCGGCGGACTCGGCGACCTGCATGCCGGCCCGTACCGAACCGGTGATGGAGGCCATCGCCGGGGTCGGGTGCTCGACCATCGCGCGGCCGGTGTCCCGGTCGCCGCAGATGACGTTGAAGACGCCCTTGGGCAGGATCTGGCCGATGATCTCGGCGATCAGCACGGTCGACGCCGGGGTGGTGTCGGACGGCTTGATGACGACGGTGTTGCCCGCCGCGAGCGCCGGGGCGAACTTCCAGACGGCCATCATCATCGGGTAGTTCCACGGAGCGACCTGTGCGCAGACGCCGACCGGCTCGCGGCGGATGATGGAGGTCAGGCCCTCCATGTACTCGCCGGCCGAGCGGCCTTCGAGCATCCGCGCGGCACCCGCGAAGAAGCGGATCTGGTCCACCATCGGCGGGATCTCTTCGGTGCGGGTGAGTTCGAGCGGCTTGCCGGTGTTCTCGGACTCGGCGGCGATCAGGTCCTCCGCGCGCTCCTCGAAGGCGTCCGCGATCTTCAGCAGAGCCTTCTGGCGCTCGGCGGGCGTGACGTCGCGCCAGGCGGGGAAGGCGGCGGCCGCGGCGACCATGGCGGCATCGACATCGGCCTGGCCGGAGAGCGGCGAGGTCGCGTAGACCTCTTCCGTCGCCGGGTTGACCACGTCGATGGTCCGCCCGTCCGCGGCGTCCCGGAACTCTCCGTTGATGTAGTTGCGCAGACGGCGCACCTCGGTGGTCACAACCACCCCTCCTGTCGACACGTCCAATGGGTGAGATGTCCAGCCTAGTCGCTGGGGTAACGCTTTCGACATACCCAACCGCCGCGAACTTCGGATTCAGTTAGATCAAGGCCTTCAAACAACGAATTTCATCGATCCAGGGTTGCCAGACAGACGAGTCGCGGTGCAGAGTGGATCCGTGGCCAGTCGCAGCGCAGACTCCAGGACCGGGAACGGATCGTCACCAGCGGTCGATGCCGTGTCCCTCGCAATCATCGAGCAGCTCCAGGAGGACGGGCGTCGTCCGTACGCCGCGATCGGCAAGGCCGTGGGCCTCTCCGAGGCGGCTGTACGGCAGCGCGTTCAGAAGCTGCTCGACCAGGGCGTGATGCAGATCGTCGCCGTCACGGATCCGCTCACCGTGGGGTTCCGGCGGCAGGCGATGGTCGGCATCAATGTCGAAGGCGATCTCGATCCCGTCGCGGAGGCGCTGTCGGCCATGACCGAGTGCGAGTACGTGGTGATGACCGCAGGCTCCTTCGACCTGATGGTGGAGATCGTCTGCGAGGACGACGACCACCTGCTCGAAACGATCAACAAACGCATCCGGGCCATCCCCGGCGTGCGCTCCACCGAGAGTTTCGTCTACCTGAAGCTCAAGAAGCAGACCTATATGTGGGGAACCCGATAGCCGTGAGCAAGGACCTCAGCCGAACCGCGTACGACCACCTGTGGATGCACTTCACCCGCATGTCGGACTACGAGAACGCGCCCGTTCCCACCATCGTGCGTGGCGAGGGCACCTACATCTACGACGACCAGGGCAAGCGCTACCTCGACGGCCTGTCCGGCCTGTTCGTGGTCAACGCCGGTCACGGCCGTCACGAGCTCGCCGAAGCGGCGTACAAGCAGGGCCAGGAGCTGGGCTTCTTCCCGGTGTGGTCCTACGCTCACCCGAAGGCGGTCGAGCTGGCCGAGCGCCTCGCCGACTACGCGCCGGGTGACCTCAACAAGGTCTTCTTCACCACCGGTGGCGGTGAGGCCGTCGAGACGGCCTGGAAGCTCGCCAAGCAGTACTTCAAGCTCAAGGGCAAGCCGACCAAGTACAAGGTAATCTCACGCGCCGTCGCCTACCACGGCACCCCGCAGGGCGCCCTGTCGATCACCGGTCTGCCGGCCCTGAAGGCCCCGTTCGAGCCACTGGTTCCCGGCGCGCACAAGGTGCCGAACACCAACATCTACCGCGCCCCGATACATGGCGACGACCCGGAGGCCTTCGGCCGCTGGGCCGCCGACCAGATCGAGCAGGAGATCCTGTTCGAGGGCGCGGAAACGGTCGCCGCGGTCTTCCTGGAGCCCGTACAGAACGCCGGTGGCTGCTTCCCGCCGCCGCCCGGGTACTTCCAGCGCGTACGCGAGATCTGCGACAAGTACGACGTGCTGCTCGTCTCCGACGAGGTCATCTGCGCCTTCGGCCGCCTCGGCACGATGTTCGCCTGCGACAAGTTCGGCTATGTGCCGGACATGATCACCTGCGCCAAGGGCATGACGTCGGGCTACTCCCCGATCGGCGCCTGCATCGTCTCGGACCGCATCGCCGAGCCGTTCTACGAGGGCGGCAACACCTTCCTGCACGGCTACACCTTCGGTGGCCACCCGGTCTCCGCGGCGGTCGGCCTCGCCAACCTCGACATCTTCGAGCGCGAGGGTCTCAACCAGCACGTACTGGACAACGAGAACGCGTTCTTCACGACGCTGCAGAAGCTGCACGACCTGCCGATCGTCGGCGACGTCCGCGGCAACGGCTTCTTCTACGGCATCGAGCTGGTGAAGGACAAGGTCACCAAGGAGACCTTCACCGACGAGGAGACCGAGCGCGTCCTGTACGGCTTCCTCTCCAAGGCGCTGTACGAGAACGGTCTGTACTGCCGGGCCGACGACCGCGGCGACCCGGTCGTCCAGCTCGCCCCGCCGCTGATCTCCGACCAGTCGACGTTCGACGAGATCGAGTCCATCCTGCGGTCGGTGCTGACGGAGGCCTGGACGAAGCTCTGATCCGAACGGTGATCCGGCTCGTGAGTCGATCGGCCGATCGACCACGGATCGACTGACCGATTGACCACGGCCGGATCATCACCCGTCCCTGCTTCCAGCAGTCATTTCATACGGTCCACGCGGCCCGGATGCGCCCATTCGAGTGGGAAGGAGCGCACCCGGGCCGCGTGGTGCCGTGATGCCGTGGTTCGAATCCTTACGGTGCCCAGTGACCGATCGGCCCCCTCTTCGTTCCCCCGTACAGGGGACGGGAACTCTGATCTGAACCGAGGTGTACGCCATGGTGGCTCCGCCGGACAACGATGTGATCTGGGCGCGTTCCCTGCACCACTCCCACAACGGCTCACCCGCGCTCGGCGGGGTCTCCCTGGGGGTCCGCGACGGTGAGATCCTCGCCGTGACCGGCCCGCGCGGCAGCGGCAAAACGACTCTGCTGCACTGCCTCTCCGGGCAACTGGTGCCCCAGCAGGGCGAGGTGTGGTTCAACAGTGTCCCGGTCCACACCATGGGTCCGCGGCTGCGCGAGCGGCTGCGCCGGGACCGGTTCGGCTGGATCGCGCCCGAGCCCCAGCTCGTACCGGAGCTGAACACCTGGGAGAACGCGGCGCTTCCTCTGTTGCTGCGCGGCGCCTCGCACCGGGCCGCGAAGAAGGCCGCCATGGAGTGGCTGGAGCGGCTCGACATCGGCATGTGCGCCAAGAAGCGGCCGCACACACTGCTCCAGGGGCAGCGTCAGCGGATCGCCGTGGCCCGCGCGCTGGCCGGCACGCCCACGGTGATCTTCGCCGACGAACCGACCGCGACACTCCACCGCGCCGACCGCTCCCATGTGCTGCGAACCCTCACGAGCGCGGCCCGCTCGCACGGCATCACGGTCGTGCTCGCCACCCATGACGCCGAGGTCGCCTCGCTCGCCGACCGCACGGTCCCGCTGCTGGACGGCCGCTGTGTCACCACCGTCGCCCTGCCCTCCGTGTCCGATACGGAAGGCCGCGCGGCGTGCTCGCTCTCCGTCTAGCCCGCGGCACCCATCCGCTGGTCCAGGTGCGCCGGCTGCTGGTCGCGGCCGCCTCCGCCGGGGTCGGCTTCCTGCTGCTGTGCACCCTGGGGTACGCGTCCACGCATCCGGCATACTCGACCACCGCGGTGCTGCGGCTGCTGTGGTGCTTCGTACCGCTGGCCGCCACCGTGCAGTTCGCGGTCGCGGTGGCCCGCACGGATCCCAGTACGCGCCCGCGTCCAGGACTGTCCGCCGTCGGTCTCGGGCCGTTCCGGCTCAGCGTGCTGGCCGCGGTCTCCACCGCCGTGTCCTGCACCCTCGGGTCGATGGTGGCCCTGCTCCTCTTCCTGCATCTGCGCGGCGATCTGACCGGGCTGCCGTTCGACGGTGCGGCGGCCGGACTGCTCGGCGCAGGAGCCCCGTTGCCGGTGGCCGCGGCCCTCATGCTGCTGGCGCTGGCACCGGTGACCGCGGCGACGGCAAGCGCGATGGCGCTGCGCACCCGTCCGGTGCAGGCCGCGGTACCGGACGACGACGAGCAGGACATCGCGCCGGACGAGCAGATGCCGGCTCCGGCACCGGCGCCGACCGGACTGCCGTGGGGTGTGGCGCTGACGGCAGTCGGCCTCGCGATCGAGGTGTACTCGAGCCGTGATGGCGCGGGCAGCGCGTTCCCCCTGCCGGGAAAGCTCGACACCACCCCGGCGTGGGTGCTGGCGGGATGGTCGCTGACCGCGATCGGTCTGGCCATGGCAGGCCCCGGACTGACGCACTTCGCCGGACGGCTGCTGCAGGCGATGCGCCCTGGAGCCGTACGCCTGCTGGCCGGAAGGATGCTGATGGACGAGGCGCGCCGGATCGGCCGCCCACTGGGCGCGGTCTGCGCGGTGCTCTCCGCGGTGATCGCGGCTTTCGCGCTCTACGGGACGGGACCGCGCCCTTTCGGCCCACTCACCGCGCTCGGCGCCGTACTGGTACTGGGCTGTACGACGGCGACGCTGCTGACCTCCGCCCTGGAGGCGAAGCAGGCCCGCGCCCACATGGTCCGGATGCTGCTGCGGCTCGGTGCGCCGGCCTCGGCGCTGCGGGCCGCGACCGCCCTGCGCGTCGCCATCCTGCTGGTCGTGTTCGCCCCGATCACCTGGGCGATCGCCGAACTGGCCGCGCTGCCGCTGACCGGCTGAGGGCCGTCGGCCGGCCGTGGAGACGGTCGACGGTCAGCCGAGGTGCCGGAAGGCAGCCACTGACTGCCACGATTCCGGTACGCCCCCGCGCCAGGCCCTGCGGCCCCGCGCGTGCGAGCCTCGGCTCGGGCGCATGTGACCGTACGAAGGGAGCTGTACGCTCCGGCCGGTACGTAGCATGACAGCGTGGACAACCCGGATGACAGCATTCCTGCACCCGGCATCGAGATCGAGTCGGTCGCCGAGTTCGACGCCGCGGCCGCCGCAGGGACACTGGCCGGACACCGCATCCAGTCCGTCGATCTGACGGACCGCAGCGCCGCGCTGCTCGCCGCCGACACGTCCGGCGCCGTCTTCCTCGGCTGCCGGATGACGGCAGAAGCGACCGCGAAGGTGCGCGCCGAGGGGGCGTTCGTCTTCCCGCCCGTGCCGGGGCTGCCCTTCGACCCGTACCGCGGCCTGCTCTACTCCCCCGACGCGCTGTACGCAGGACTCGCGGACGGAGGCTACGAGGCGACGCCCGACGCCCGCGCGTACCGCTGGTTCCAGCAGACCCGGGCGAACGGCGACACCTTCGCCTCGATGCTGCGCGCGCTCCACGACGACGCGGTCTCCGACGCGCTGGACGAACTCCTCACCGGGGCACGGGTGGTCGGGGTGATGGGCGGCCACGCAACTCCCCGCGGCAGCGCCGCGTACGCGGCCGCGGCCCGGCTGGGCAGAACGCTGACCCGCAGCGGACTGACGGTGGCCACCGGCGGTGGCCCTGGCGCGATGGAGGCGGCGAACCTCGGCGCCTACGCGGCTCCGCATCCCGATCCGATGCTGGACAAGGCCTGCGAACTCCTGGCGGACGTGCCCTCGTTCACCCCGTCGGTCACCGAATGGGCGCTGGCCGCCTTCACCGTGCGGCAGCGGTGGCCGGCCGGCGGCGGCTCGGTCTCGATCCCCACCTGGTTCTACGGTCACGAGCCGCCGAACCCGTTCGCGGACCACATCGCCAAGTACTTCGCCAACGCGCTGCGCGAGGACGGGCTGCTCGCCCACTCCACCGCGGGCGTGATCTTCCTGCCGGGCGCCGCCGGAACCGTGCAGGAGATCTTCGACAACACGACGCCGAACTACTACGGCTCACGCGGCGCACCGACGCCGATGGTGCTGGTCGGCAGCGCCCACTGGACGGACGAACTGCCCACCTGGCCGCTGCTCCGGGCGCTCGCCGCGGGCCGGCCGATGGAATCCCGTATCGCACTGGTCGACACGGTGGACGAGGCCCCCGAGGCACTCGCCCGGCTGACCAGCTGAGGGGCCGGCCTGGAGCCTGTCCGGTTCAGACCGCCGCGAGCCGGTTGACCAGCGCGTCGAAGAAGGCCTCCCAGCCGTCCTCGGCCGCCGCGTACTGCTCGGGCGTGAGATTGCCGCCGCGCTGCTGGAAGACCATCTCGGTGGTCTTGCGGCCGCGCTCGGCGAAGGTGACGGTGACGATCTCGCCCTCGATGTCGGCAGGCGCCCCGGCGTCCTTCAGCGTGAAGACCAGCCGCTCCGGCGCGACCACCTCGCGGTAGACCCCGTGGAACGGCATCTCGGTGCCCGGCACCACGATGACCAGACTCCACGTGCCCTCCGGCCTGACGTCCATCGACACCCGGTCGAGCGGCACATCGGCATCCCCGCCGTACCAGGCGGCGAAGTGCTCGGGGGTCGTCCAGGCCGCGAAGACCTGTTCCCGTGGGGCGTCGAAGACGCGGGTGATGTCGATGCCCTCGCGTGCCGTTCCAGTCATTGTCCCTGCCCTTTTTTCGGAGTCGTTCCGGATCTTCCCCGGTCGTATGAGGTGTTCCCCGAAACGGCCGAAACTGCTCTTCAGGGAGACCCGGTAGTGGTCCGCACCGCGTGGCGTCGCGAGCGGCACCGACCCGCCGCCCACGATCAGCCTGCGGCGGGCAGCACCACCGTCTCCGACGCGTCGAACGTCACGCCGACCTTCGCACCCTCCTGAGGGGTGTCCCGCAGCGGACACTCCGCCTCCAGGAGCGGACCGCTGTCGGGGTGCAGTGTCACGGCGACATGATTGCCCCGGAAAGTGCGGGCGCCGACCGTACAGGGCAGGCCGTCCGCCGGGTCGCCGATCCGTACGCCCGCCGGACGCACCAGCAAGGCGCACGGGCCCTGCGGCGCCCCGTCCGGCACCGGCACCCTCCCCCACATCGTCGCCGCGGCCGCGCCGGCCACCGTCGCATCCACCACATTGTCGAAACCCAGGAACCGGGCGACGAACGCGGAGGCGGGACGTTGCCAGACCTCCAGCGGAGTGCCCACCTGGGCGATGCGTCCGTCGCGCATCACGACGACCCGGTCCGCGAGGGCGAACGCCTCGCCCTGGTCATGAGTGACGGCGAGCACCGTCGTACCCAACCGGGCGAACAGCGTGCGCAGTTCGACGACGAGGCGTTCGCGCAGGCTGCGGTCGAGCTGGCCGAGCGGTTCGTCGAGCATCAGCAGTTTCGGTCGCGGGGCGAGCGCCCGCGCGAGAGCGACGCGCTGCTGCTCGCCGCCGGACAGCGCGGCGACAGCCCGTCGTTGGCTGCCGGGCAGGCCCACCAGTTCGAGGAGTTCGGCGACCCTGCGGTCCTGGTCACCACGGGTCACTCCGTGCATCCGCAGCCCGAAGGCGACGTTGGCGCCGACGTCCCGATGCGGGAAGAGCTGATGATCCTGGAACATCAGCCCCAGACCGCGCCGGTGCACCGGTACGCCGGTCTGGTCGACGCCGTCGAGGAGCACCCGGCCGCCGTCCGGCGGGTGCAGTCCGGCGACCACCCGCAGCAGTGTCGACTTGCCGCTGCCGCTCGGCCCCAGCACACAGACGATCTCGTGGTCCGCGACCTCCAGATCCACCACGTCGAGCGCCGCCCGCTTCCCGAAGAGGACGGTTGCGGCTTCCAGTGTCAGCATGTCCAGAACACCCCGAGCATCTTCAGAACTCCCCGGACCGGTCCGGGCGGATACGTTCGAGCAGCAGCAGCGACACCGCGCACACCAGCATCAAAACGGTGCTGAGGGCCATCGCCTGGCCGTAGTTGAGCTCCCCGGACCGCCCGAGCAGCCGGGCCACGGCGACGGGCAGCGTCGGGTTGTCGGGCCGCGCGATGAACACCGTCGCCCCGAACTCGCCGAGCGACACGGCGAACGCGAAGCCCGCCGCGACCAGCAGCGCCCGCCGCACCAGCGGCAGGTCGACCTCGCGCCAGGCCCGCAGCGGTGACGCGCCGAGCACCGCCGCCGCCTCGCGCAGACGCCCGTCCACCGCCCGCAGGACCGGCAGCATCGTGCGTACGACGAACGGCACACCGACCAGCGCCTGGGCCAGCGGCACCAGGATCCAGGTGGTCCGCAGGTCCAGCGGGGGCTTGTCCAGCGTGATCAGGAAACCGAAGCCGACGGTGACCGCGGACACCCCGAGCGGCAGCATCAGCAGCGCGTCGAAGCCGCGGACGAGCCGCCCGGCCCGCCTCGTCAGCGCCGCCGCCGCGAGCCCGCCGACGACCAGCGCGATCGCGGTCGCGACCAGGGCGTACTGCAGTGAGTTCCAGATCGCTTCGAGCGGCGCGACCAGGAAAGTGCCGCCGCTCGCGTCCACGGACCGCAGAGCGCGGTAGTAGTCGAAGCCATGGCCGCCGGGCACGTCCAGCGAGCGCTCCACCAGCACGCCGAGCGGCAGCAGGATCAGCACCAGCACGGTCAGCAGGACCCCGCCGAGCAGCGCCCGCTGCCCGGCGCCGCGCGGCCTGCGGGCGGTCTGCGCCGGGTCAACCAGCTTCAGCGCCGTCTCCCTGCGCCGCACGGTCCAGGCGTGTACAGCCAGGACCGCGCCGACGGCGGCGAACTGCACCATCGTCAGCACGGCGGCCGTGGGGAGGTCGAGCAGCTGGGCGGTCTGCCGGTAGATCTCCACCTCCAGCGTGGAGTACGCCGGACCGCCGAGGATCTGCACGACCCCGAAGGAGGTGAACGTGAAGAGGAAGACCATCAGCGCCGCGGCGGCCACGGCGGGCGCGAGGGCCGGCAGCGTCACCCGCCGCCACGCTGCCAACCGCCCGGCGCCCAGCACCCGGGCGGCCTCCTCCTGCCGTGGGTCGAGCTGCGACCACAGGCCGCCGACGGTCCGTACGACCACCGCGTAGTTGAAGAAGACATGGGCGAGCAGGATCGCCCACACGGTGGTGTCGAGCCGTACGCCCGCCAGTTCGTCGAGGAAGCCGCCGCGCCCGAGCAGCGCCAGGAAGGCCGTCCCGACGACGACGGTCGGCAGGACGAACGGCACCGTGACGACCGCCCGCAGCAGTTGTTTGCCGGGAAAGTCGAAGCGGGCGAAGACATAGGCGCCGGGCAGCGCGATCAGCAGGGTCAGCGCGGTCGAGGCGAGCGCCTGCCAGGTGGTGAACCAGAGGACGCCGAGGATGTCCGGCCGGCTGAGCACCTCGCCGATCCGGCCGAACTGCCAGACGCCGTCGGCCTTCAGCCCGCGGCCGACGATCGCGACGACGGGGTAGGCGAAGAACACCGCGAAGAACGCGACGGGCACGGCCATCAGTCCGAGCCGCACCGCGCCCCCGCGCCACGCCCTCGGGCGTGCGGCGCCCGCCGCGCGCCCCGGCCGGGCGCGCGGACCTGCCCCGCGCGCGCCCGGGCCGGGTGCGGGCGTCTTCGTTACTTCACTACGAGCGAGGACCACGACTGGACCCACTGCTCACGGTTCTTGGCGATGGTGTCGGGGGCCACGGTGGTCGGCTTGTCGACCGTCGCGCCGAACTCGGTGAAGATCTCCGGCAGCTTCGCGTCCTTGGTGACCGGGCTCACGAACATGTTGAGCGGCATGTCCTCCTGGAACTTCTTGCTGATCAGGAAGTCCAGCAGAGCCTTGCCCCCGGCCTCGTTCCTCGCGCCGTTCAGCAACCCCGCGAACTCGATCTGGCGGAAGCAGGTGCCGGTCGCGACCCCCGTCGGGGCCTCGGTCGGCTGCGGCTTCGCGTACAGCACCTCGGCCGGCGGGCTGGAGGCGTACGACACGACGAGCGGCCGGTCGGCCTTGGCCTTCTTGCCGCCCGCGGAGCCGGAGAACTCCTCGTTGTACGCCTGCTCCCAGCCGTCGACGACCTTGACGCCGTTGCTCTTCAGCTTCTTCCAGTAATCCTGGTAGCCGTTCTCGCCGTAGGCGGCGACGGTGCCCAGCAGGAAGCCGAGCCCGGGCGACGAGGTCGCGGCGTTCTCCGTGACGAGGAGGTTCCTGTACGCGGGCTTCGCCAGGTCGTCGAAGGTCGTCGGCGGCGCGAGCTTCCGGTCGGCGAAGTACTTCTTGTCGTAGTTGATGCAGATGTCGCCGGTGTCGATCGGCGTGACCCGGTGCTTGGTCGCGTCCAGCTGGGTATCGGCCGCGACCCGGTCGCTGCCCTTCGCTTCGTACGGCGTGAACAGACCGTTGTCGAGGGCGCGGGAGAGCAGCGTGTTGTCGACGCCGAAGAACACATCGCCGCGCGGGGATCCCTTGGTCAGGATCTCCTGGTTGAGTGCGGCGCCGGCGTCACCGCTCTTGAGCACCTTGACGGTGTAGCCGGTCTCCTGGGTGAACGCCTTCAGTACGTCCTTGGAAGCGTTGAAGGAGTCATGGCTGACCAGGGTCACGGTCTTGGACCCGGAGCCCTTCGTGCCGCCGGCCCCGGAGGCCGAGCCGTCGGAACTGCTGCAGCCGGCGAGTGCCGTGACGCCGAGCGCGGCCGCGACGGCCGTCGCCGCAAGCTGCTTGGTGCGGCGCGTGGTACCGGTGGTGCTCATTGTTGATTCCTCCTGGGTTTGACCAGGAAGAGACGCGGCCCTGCCCACCGGGAGGTGGGCAGGGCGCAACAGCATGAGTTGATGACCGAACTTCCTACCCGGAATGACCCGGGCGAGGTTCAGAGGGTCTGCGGCCAACCTGTCGTCGGTGCCGCACTCTCAGCGCTGTGGCGCTCCCCTGTCGGAATATGAAATTGATTTCGGCCCAGATTACACGGGCCGTCTTTCAGCGCTCGGATGCCGCCAGCTGCCCGCACGCCCCGTCGATCTCCTGACCGCGGGTGTCCCGCACGGTCACGGGCACCCCGTGGGCGGCGATCGCCTCGACGAACGCCTTCTCGTCCTCGGGCCGCGAGGCGGTCCACTTGGAGCCGGGCGTCGGGTTCAACGGAATCAAGTTGACATGCACACGCTTGCCCTTGAGGAGCCGGCCGAGCAGGTCACCACGCCAGGCCTGGTCGTTGATGTCGCGGATCAGCGCGTACTCGATGGAGATCCGGCGGCCGGACTTCTCCGCGTACTCCCATGCCGCGTCGAGCACCTCACGCACCTTCCAGCGCGTGTTCACCGGCACGAGCGTGTCCCGCAGCTCGTCGTCCGGCGCATGCAGCGAGACCGCGAGCCGGCACTTGAAGCCCTCGTCGGCGAAGCGCAGCATGGCCGGCACCAGGCCCACGGTGGAGACGGTGATCCCGCGCTGAGACAGGCCGAGGCCGTCCGGCTCGGGGTCGGTCAGCCGACGGATCGCGCCGACCACCCGCTTGTAGTTGGCCAGGGGCTCGCCCATGCCCATGAAGACGATGTTGGAGAGCCGTGCGGGCCCGCCCGGCACCTCTCCGTCGCGCAGCGCCCGCATGCCGTCCACGATCTGGTGGACGATCTCGGCGGTCGACAGATTGCGGTCCAGGCCGGCCTGCCCCGTCGCACAGAACGGGCAGTTCATCCCGCATCCGGCCTGCGACGAGATGCACATCGTCACCCGCTCCGGGTACCGCATGAGGACGGACTCGACCAGCGTCCCGTCATGCAGCTTCCACAGCGTCTTACGGGTCGTGTCGTCGTCACAGCTGATGTGCCGGACCACGGACATCAGGTCGGGGAACATCGCCTCGGCGAGCTTGTCCCGCGAACCGGCCGGGATGTTGGTCCATTCCGCCGGGTCGTGCGCGTACCGCGCGAAGTAGTGCTGCGACAGCTGCTGCGCACGGAAAGGCTTCTCGCCGATCGCGGCGACGGCTTCCTTGCGCTCGGCGGGCGTGAGGTCGGCGAGGTGCCGCGGCGGCTTCTTGGCTCCGCGGGGCGCGACGAAAGTGAGTTCTCCGGGCTTAGGCATGGTTCCTCCAGTGTTGCAGACACGCCGTGGTCGCAGAGGCCTTCACCAGCTCAGGAGGGATGAGGTGCGCACACGCCCGGTCGTCGTCGGTCGTCATCAGTCGACGTCGGCGGCCCTTTGGCGGCCCACGGACGGCCCAGCCGCCCCGAGGGACAGTGACCGATCGCACGAAAGGCGAGTGGTACGCACAGCGTCCCACCGAGACCTAGAATCGAATACGTGTCCGAAAACTTCTCTCGTCTGGATCGCCTGCGCATCGTGCGCGAGTGGCAGGCGTATCAGCTCGGCCGAACCGATCGGACGATCGCCGAGCTGGAAGAACGCGAGGCCGCGGCCGTCCGGGCAGCACGCACCCTGCCGCCGCCGGCACCCGACTGGAGACTCTCCCTGCAGCGCGCGGGTGGCACGTCCCATGCCGACGCCGTCCACACGGGCGACTGCGGCATGGGCGGCAAGAGAACCAAGCCGATGACCCGGGAGCAGGCCCTGCGTGCGCTCACGGAAGACGGCATCACGGCCTGCCCGTACTGCCGGCCGGACAGAGAGCTGGGAGTGCTGTGAACCACGGACCATCGGAACCTGAGGACATGAGCGAAGCACCCATCGTCATCCACCGCCCAGCCGGAACGGGTGGCCGTCGGGTGACGATCCGCGCCCAGGTCGCGGGCCTCGCCCGCAGCGACGACGACGTGATCGAGTTCCTGCGCCGCGCGGGCCTGCCCGACGCCGGTGACGTACTGGACGACCCACGATGGGTGCAGTGGCAGGGCGGCCGACCACACCAGTACGGCGCGGCCTCTGTCGATGAGACTGCCGGCCCGCCCGGCCCGCAGCCGTAGACAGACCCACAGCAACCTCGAATCGGGACAGGTGGGCCGACACCCGCTTCAGGAATTGGATCCCCGGTTTCCGCCATGCCCGTGAACAGGCATGGTTCTTGCAGTCCCGCAGACAGAAGAGTGAGGGCCCGCCGCCCTCTGGACAACGGACCCTCACTCACAAAAAAGCAGGTCAGGATGGGTGGCGACCCGACTGTTCAGCTGGAGCCGACGAACAGCACCAGCAGCAGCCAGACCACCGGAGCGGTCGGCAGCAGCGAGTCCAGCCGGTCCATGATCCCACCGTGACCCGGCAGCAGCGTGCCCATGTCCTTGATCCCGAGATCCCGCTTGATCATGGACTCACCCAGGTCGCCGAGGGTGGCGCTGGCGGCGACGGCGAGGCCGAGCAGCAGACCCTGCCACCAGGTGCCACCGTCGATCAGGAACTGCATGCACAGCGCACCGGCGACCATCGCGAAGGCGACCGCCCCGAACAGGCCCTCGCGGGTCTTGCCGGGGCTGATCCGCGGCGCGAGCTTGTGCTTGCCGAAGCGCCAGCCGACGGCGTACGCCCCCGTGTCACTGACCACGGTCAGCAGCAGGAAGGTGAGGACCCGCTGCGGCCCGTCGTCCGCGCTCAGCAACATCGCGACGAAGGTGGCCAGGAACGGTACGTAGAACGCGGCGAAGACTCCGGCCGTGACGTCCTTGAGATACCCCTCCGGCGGCTCGGTCATCCGCCAGACGAGCAACGCCAGGGCGGTCAGCGCCATCGCGACCCACGCGCCCTCGGCGCCGCGGACATAGCCGGCCACGATCATCGCCGCGCCGCCGACCGCGAGCGGTACGAGCGGCGCCTTGATGCCCTTGCGCTCCTCGAGCCGGGAGGTGAGCTCCCAGAGGCCGACGACGACGGCGATCGCTATCACACCGATGAAGACGGCCTTGACGATGAAGAGCGAGGCGACGATGACGGCACCGAGCCCCACGCCGACCCCTATGGCGGCTCGCAGATCACGGCCCGCACGTTTCTTCTGCGGGGGCGGCGGGGTGGACATGGGCTCCTGCGGCTTCTCGTCACGGAACAGGGGGCCACCGCCCCGGCGGGCGGCTCCCCTGTCCCGCTCGTCACGGTCGTCACGGTCGTCAGCGTCTCTACCTGCGTCGGGAACGTCAGGCACGATGGGCATGGGCCGAGTGTGCTGGGCGTCATGCACATCGTATGCAGGACCCGCCGGAGCAGCCTGCATCTCGGGCGCACCCCAGTAGCCGGCCTGCGGAGCGCCCCAGGAAGAGTCGTTCATCAGACTTCGAGCAGCTCGGCTTCCTTGTGCTTGAGCAGCTCGTCGACCTGCGCGACGTACTTCGCAGTGGTGTCGTCGAGCTCCTTCTCGGCGCGGCGCACCTCGTCCTCGCCGGACTCCTTGTCCTTGACCAGCTTGTCCAGGGTCTCCTTGGCCTTGCGGCGGACGGCCCGGATCGAGATCTTGGAGTCCTCGGCCTTCGTCTTCGCGACCTTGATGTAGTCGCGGCGACGCTCCTCGGTGAGGTCCGGGAAGTTCACCCGGATGATATTGCCGTCGTTGCTCGGGTTGACGCCGAGGTCGGAGTCACGGATCGCCTGCTCGATGTTGCGCAGAGCGCTCTTGTCGAACGGCGTCACGACGGCCATCCGCGGCTCGGGAACCGAGAAAGAGGCCAGCTGGTTGATCGGGGTCAGCGCGCCGTAGTAGTCGGCGACGATCTTGTTGAACATCGCCGGGTGCGCACGGCCGGTGCGGATCGCGGCGAAGTCCTCTTTCGCGACCACGACGGCCTTCTCCATCTTCTCCTCGGCCTCGAGGAGGGTTTCTTCGATCACCACGTGCTCCTGCGTGTCTAGAGTGGGCCCGGCTTGCTCCGGCCCGGCGGGTCCTGCGTCGCGTCCTCACCTGCACGGTGTCCGACCGGCAGGCCGTTGTCCATCGTTCGGGGCCCTTCCAGGAGTGTTCCCGAAGAGCTCCGGGACTGCACCGGGATCCCCCGGAGCCGTCCCCCCGGTTCTCAGGCCCGGGTGCCCTGGTCGCTCACGAGCGTGCCGATCTTCTCACCCTTGACGGCACGGGCGATATTGCCGGTCGCGGTGAGCTCGAAGACAAGGATCGGCAGCCGGTTGTCACGGCAGAGTGTGATGGCGGTGGCGTCGGCGATCTTGAGATCGCGGGCGAGCACCTCGCTGTACTCCAGAGCGTCGAACTTCACCGCGTCGGGGTTGGTCTTGGGGTCGGAGTCGTAGACACCGTCCACACCGTTCTTGCCCATCAGCAGACCCTCGGCGTCGATCTCCAGGGCGCGCTGGGCGGCAGTGGTGTCGGTGGAGAAGTACGGCATGCCCATACCGGCACCGAAGATGACGACGCGGCCCTTCTCCAGGTGGCGCACGGCGCGCAGCGGGATGTACGGCTCCGCGACCTGGCCCATGGTGATGGCGGTCTGGACCCGGGAGTCGATGCCCTCCTTCTCCAGGAAGTCCTGGAGCGCGAGGCAGTTCATGACCGTGCCGAGCATGCCCATGTAGTCGGAGCGCGCCCGGTCCATGCCGCGCTGCTGGAGCTCGGCACCGCGGAAGAAGTTGCCGCCGCCGATGACGACCGCGATTTCGGCACCGCCCCGGACGACCGCCGCGATTTCCCGGGCGATGGCGTGTACGACGTCGGGGTCGACACCGAGACCCCCGCCGCCGGCGAACGCCTCGCCGGACAGCTTCAGCATGAAGCGCCCGGGCACCTTGCCGTCCTCGCGCTTCTGGTCACCTTTTGCGGCGTCCGCGTCCTTGTTCATGGAGTTTCTCCTCGTGCACATACGAAGAAGGCCATTGCCGGTGGGTCTGGTGTCCCTCAGCGGCAATGGCCTCCTCGTCAGATCTGCGGTCGTACGGCAGGTGTGCGGCCGTACGACTGCACTAGACCCTATCGGGGTCCACCGTTTTTCGCGGACGGACTCAGATGCCGACCTTGATGCGCGAGAAGCGCTTCAGGGTGACACCGGCCTCGTCCAGGACCTTCTGGACAGACTTCTTGTTGTCCTTGGCGAAGGCCTGCTCCAGGACGACGACGTCCTTGAAGAAGCCGTTGACGCGACCCTCGACGATCTTCGGAAGGGCGGCCTCGGGCTTGCCCTCCTCGCGAGAGGTGGCCTCGGCGACACGACGCTCGTTCTCGACCGTCTCGGCCGGGACCTCGTCGCGGTTGAGGTACTTCGGGGCGAAGGCGGCGATGTGCTGCGCAACGTCCTTGGCGACCTCGGCGTTCTCCTTGTCCAGCTCGACGAGCACGCCGACCTGCGGCGGGAGGTCGGGCATGGTGCGGTGCATGTACGCAGCCACGTAACCGCCGGTGAACTGCGCGAAGCGGTCCAGGACGATCTTCTCACCGAGGTTGGCGTTGGCCTCGTCGACGTACGCCTGGACGGTCTTGCCGGCCTCGATCTCGGAGGCGAGCAGCGTAGCCAGGTCGGCCGGCGAGGTCGCGGCGACGTGGGCGGCGAGCGCGTCGGCGACGGCGAGGAACTTCTCGCCCTTGGCGACGAAGTCCGTCTCGCACTTGAGCTCGAGCAGGACGCCGGAGGTCTTGTCCTCGGAGATGAGGGAGACAACGGCGCCGTTCTCGGCAGAACGGCCCTCGCGCTTGGCGACGCCCTTCTGGCCCTTGATACGAAGGGCCTCGACGGCCTTGTCGACGCTGCCGTCGGCCTCGTCGAGCGCCTTCTTGCAGTCCATCATGCCGGCGCCGGTGAGCTCACGGAGCTTCTTGACGTCAGCGGCGGTGTAGTTCGCCATGAGTCTGTGATTCTCTCTCGAAGTCTGAAAGATCTACGGGTGAACGGCGGGGGCGGTGCTTGTGGCACCGGCCCCCGCCGTCATTCAGCCGTGACGCAGTGGTCAGGCCTGCTCGGCGTCCGTGGCCGGAGCCTCGGCAGCGGCCGGAGCCTCAGCAGCGGCCGGAGCCTCAGCAGCGGCCGGAGCCTCGGCAGCGGCCTCGGCCGGCGTCTCGGCGGCGTCCGCGACCTTCTCGGTCTCGGCGGACGTCTGCACCTCGGCGTCGTCCTTCTTCTCACCCTCGAGCAGGTCGCGCTCCCACTCGGCGAGCGGCTCGCCGGCGGCCTTCTCGCCCGGCTTCGAGTCGCCGGTCGCGGCGCCGGAACGGGCGATGAGGCCCTCGGCGACGGCGTCGGCGATCACGCGGGTGAGCAGGGTGACGGAGCGGATCGCGTCGTCGTTGCCCGGGATCTTGTAGTCGACCTCGTCGGGGTCGCAGTTGGTGTCGAGGATCGCGACGACCGGGATGTGGAGCTTGCGCGCCTCACCGACGGCGATGTGCTCCTTCTTGGTGTCGACGATCCAGACGGCGCTGGGCACCTTCTGCATCTCGCGGATACCACCGAGGGTCTTCTCCAGCTTGGCCTTCTCGCGGGAGAGAACCAGGAGCTCCTTCTTGGTGAGGCCGGAGGCGGCCACGTCCTCGAAGTCGATCTGCTCGAGCTCCTTCAGACGCTGAAGGCGCTTGTAGACGGTGGAGAAGTTGGTGAGCATGCCACCGAGCCAACGCTGGTTGACGTACGGCATGCCGACGCGCGTCGCCTGCTCGGCGATGGCCTCCTGGGCCTGCTTCTTCGTGCCCACGAACATGATGGAGCCGCCGTGCGCGACGGTCTCCTTGACGAACTCGTAGGCGCGGTCGATGTACGACAGCGACTGGAGCAGGTCGATGATGTAGATGCCGTTGCGCTCGGTGAAGATGAAGCGCTTCATCTTCGGGTTCCAGCGACGGGTCTGGTGACCGAAGTGGACGCCGCTTTCCAGCAGCTCCCGCATCGTGACGACGGCCATGGCCGTACTCCTTGAGGTGCTCGGTTGTCGCGACCGCAGGATTGCTGTCGCGCCTGACGCCCCGACGCGCCGTGCCACAAGGGACCGAGGAGCGCGGCCACCGTCCGCAGAGAGGGAGGTGGCGGGGCGTGCGAAGTCGACCCGGTGACCCGGATCGCCACAAGAAGTGTACGGGACCCGTCGGGTGCCGGGTGACGGCGATGTCCACAACCGGCCGGTAGTCCACAGATCCGGTCCGTGATCCCCATGGATCCGCCGGATGCGGGACGGTTCCGGTCATGCGACACACACCTGAACCGCCTGCTGCCCGACGCGGTGAGCCGAGCCGTCCCCGTCGGGCGCGGACCCTGCTCGCGGCGGTGGCCCTGGCCGTATTCACTCTGCTGTGCGGTGCGCACGCCGCCACCGCCGCCGACTCCGGGCCCGGCGCCGAGCGCGTGTGGCCGCTCGATGGGCACCCTGCGGTCGTACGGGGGTGGGAACCGCCGGCCGGCGCGTACGGACGGGGGCACCGTGGCGTCGATCTCGCCGCCGGGCCCGGTGCGCCGGTGCGCGCCGCCGCGTCCGGCCGGGTCTCGTTCGCAGGGCGCGTCGCGGGGCGCGGAGTTGTCTCGATCGAGGTGGCGGGGACGGGTGATCCGCCGCTGCGCACGACCTACGAGCCGGTGCGCGCGCTGGTCGAGAAGGGCGAGGAGGCCGTCGCGGGGCAGGTGGTCGCGGTCCTGGAGGCCGGGCCGTTCCACTGTGCGTCCGGGTGTCTGCACTGGGGGCTGCGGCGCGGTGACGCATATCTGGACCCGCTGACCCTACTGCCGCCGTCACTGCTTCGACGCGGCCCGTCCCGGCTGCTGCCGGTCGTCGGAGTACCGGAACCGAGGCCGGACACACCGGGCGCCATCGGATACGCGGCCCCTGCCGCGCTGCTCGCCACAGTGACCCTCCGGTCCGGGCGTCAGCCCCGGACGCCCCGCAGGATCATGGCGACAGCGGTGTCCGCGATCACGTCCGGTGCCTCCGCCACGCTCAGCTCGATACGGCGCACGGCGGCGTCCACCGAGCCCTGCAGCAGCATCGCCGCGAGCCTCGGCTGCTCGTGGCCGAGGTCGCCGAGCGCCTCGACGATCATGGCGATCAGCCCGCCGTGCGCGGCCCGGATCTTCTCGCGTGCGCCCGCGTCCAGCTCGCTCGCGGAGATGGCGACAACCGCCCGGTGCCGCCGGTCCCCGACCAGGTCGAGCTGGCGGCGCACATACGCCTCGATCTTTCCCTCAGGGGTCCCGGCCCGCTCCATGGCGTGCTCGACCTCGGCCGCCCAGACGGGGAAGTCGACGGCGCACAGCTCCTCGACGACGGCCGCGCGGGAGCGGAAGTACTCGTAGACGGAGGACCTGGCGAGGCCCGTGCGCTCGGCGAGAGCGGGGAAGGTCAACGCCTCCGTACCACCCTCGGACAGCAGGGATCGGGCGGCGTCCAGGAGGGCGCCGCGCTGCATGGTCCGGTGCTCGGCCACGGAGGCCGCTCGAATCCTGGGCACGGCTCCACTGTACGGCGGCACTTGCGGGAGAGGGGGGCGGGCGGCACCGATCGCCGGCTGAGCACCGTCTCAGCGTCCGGCGTCGGCCAGTTTCGCGCGAAGCTGCAGCACCGATTTGGTGTGGATCTGGCTGACCCGGCTCTCGGTGACCCCGAGCACGTTGCCGATCTCGGCGAGGGTGAGGCCCTCGTAGTAGTAGAGGGTGACGACCGTCTTCTCGCGATCCGGGAGTGTGTTGATAGCCCGGGCGAGCAGCCGCCTGAGCTCACGGCCCTCGGCGACCTCCACGGGATTGTCGGCGGCGGTGTCCTCCAGCGTGTCCATCAGGCTCAGCCGGTCACCGCCCTCGCCGCCGACATGCAGGAGCTCCTCCAGCGCGACCACGTTCGCCAGCGACAACTGGCTGAAAACCGCGTGCAGTTCTTCCAGCGTGATGTCCATCTCGGCGGCGACCTCCGGCTCGGAGGGGGTACGCCGCAACTGCGCCTCCAGCGTGGCGTAGGCGCGCTCCACGGCCCGCGCCTTCTGCCGCACGGAGCGCGGGATCCAGTCCAGCGCCCGGAGTTCGTCGATCATCGCGCCACGGATGCGGGTAATTGCGTACGTCTCGAACTTGATGGCCCGTTCGATGTCGAACTTCTCGATCGCGTCGATCAGCCCGAAGACTCCCGACGAGACGAAGTCCGCCTGCTCGACGTTGGACGGCAGTCCCACGCTCACCCGGCCGGCGACGTACTTCACCAACGGCGAGTAGTGCAGGATCAGCTGTTCCCGCAGCCGCTCGTCGCCCGTGGACTTGTACGAACGCCACAACTCGTCGAGCGAGGAAGGGGCAGGAGGGCGCACAGTGCCACGCGCAGCCGGTGGTACTGGCGCACGGTCAGACCCGGAGGTGTGCTGGGGCATGTGGTGCCTTGAGCCGTTCTGCTGTGGACTGCTGGGGGACTTGTGTCTGGGCCGGAATCCTTGTGAGCGTAGCGTGACTGAAGTGTTGCGGTGCGCGAAGGATAGAGGATCGGCGCCGGGCACTTCCGGACGAATGGACATGACTGCGCTCCGGAACCGTCACCGCATGGGTCGGTCCCGGAGGCGTCACTGAAGGATCCGCCGAGGTCATCGGCATCACCTTTTCACCCGAATGCTCCAGGTCAAGGACCGCCTCGCCGCGGGCCGCCAATGCGTGTCGGGCGCGGCGTCAACTGCCAGCCTTCGCCACCGCGTTCGACGAACCCCAGTGAGTGCAGTTCGTACAATCTGCCGAGTGCTTCGTCGGCGCTGGTTCCCGCGGTGCGGGCGATGTCCCTTCCACTGACGGAGCCGTGGGAGGGCAGGGCGTCGAGCACCTGGGCGGAGGCGGCGTCCAACAGGTCCCTGGCAAATACGGGGCCCCTCCGGGCCGGGGCGAGGTCGCCGATCTCCCCCACCAGTTCGGCGACTTCCGCGGCGTCGGTGACCAGGACTCCCTCGCCCCTGAGGAGTTCATGGACCCCGGCCGACAGACCGCTGGTGGCGGGACCCGGTACCCCCATGGTGAACCGGCCCAGCCGTTGCGCACTGCGTGCGGTGACCAGTGAGCCACTGCGGTATTCCGCCTCGACCACGACCGTGCCCCGGGTCAGCGCGGCAATCACCCGGTTCCGGAGGATGAATCTGCTGCGCGTCGGATGCTCGGCCGGTGGCAGCTCTCCGATGACCAGCCCCTGTTCCGCCACACGCCCGATCAGCTCGGCATGCCCTCGGGGATAGGCGACGTCCACCCCGCAGGCCAGGACCGCCATGGTCGCCCCGCCGGCCGAGAGGGCGCCGCGATGGGCCGCCCCGTCCACTCCGAACGCTGCGCCCGACACCACCACCCAGCCCAGCTCCGCCAGCCCTGCCCCGAGACTCGCCGCCATGTGCGCCCCGTACGGAGTACAAGCCCGGGCGCCGACCACCGCGACCGAACGCAGCGCCCAGAGCCGCAGATCGGGCCGCCCCCGAACCCAGAGGCCGGTCGGCCGGGAGTCGCCCAGGTCGTCGAGTTGGCTGGGCCACTCACGGTCACCGGGGCAGACGAAGCGGCCGCCCACGGCGGCGACCGACGCCAGGTCCCGCTCGGGGTCGACGGCCTCGGCCCGCAACCGGTAACCGGCCAGCCGCTTCGCCGTCATGCCCCGGAGCTGTTCCGCGGTCCCGTCCCGGGCTGTGATCCGCCGTATCAGATCGGCGGCGCCGACTTCGCGCAGCCAGCGGCCCCCGCGTTCGTCGCCCGGCTCGAGGACGCGGGTCAGGGCGGCCCGCGCCAGGCGCTCCCGGTCGCCCACCGCCGGTCGTGCCCACCCCGCTTGCCGGCTCCGCTCCCGGAGGCCCGGCGTGCTGATGCCCCGGCCCTCGTCAAGGCCCTCCGGCGCCCTGATGCCCGGTCCGGCGTCGAGGCCGCCCGGCGTCATGAAGCCCGGTCCAGCACCGAGGCCCCGCGCGAGATCCCCGTCCGCAGCTCCAGGGCCACCGCGATGTCGAACGCCTCCGGGCGATCGGCGCCGCGCAGGTCGGCGAGGGTCCATGCCACCCGCAGGACCCGGTCGAGTCCTCGCGCGGTGAGCAGTCCGCGCTCCATGTCCCGCTCCGCCTCCATGAGCGCCCCCGGCGCCGTGAGCAGCCTGGTCCGCAGCTCATGGCCGGGGACCTCGCTGTTGGTGGTCCAGGGCGTGCCCGTGAGCCGGTCCGCCGCCCGCGACCTGGCCTCCCGCACCCGGGCGGCGACATCGGCCGTCGACTCGCCCGGGCCGCCCCGCCCCATCAGGTCCTCACGGGTGACCGGAGCGACGACCACACGCAGATCCACCCGGTCGAGCAGGGGCCCGGAGAGTCTCGCCTGATAGCGACGGACCGACGAGGGAGGGCATTCGCAGGCGGCGCCGGTGAGGGTGTGGCGTCCGCACGGACACGGGTTGGCGGCCAGCACCATCAGGAAGCGGGCGGGCAACCGCACCACGCCGGCACTGCGCGCCACCACCACATGCCCCGACTCCAGCGGCTGGCGCAGCGCGTCCAGGGCCCGCACCGAGAACTCCGGCGCCTCGTCCAAAAAGAGCACACCTCGATGGGCCAGCGAGACCGCACCGGGCCGCGGCAGTCCATTGCCGCCGCCGACCAGCGACTGCATGGTCGCCGAGTGGTGCGGTGCGCAGTACGGCGCCCGGGAGACCAGCGGTTCGCCGGGTGGCAGGATGCCCGCCACCGAGTGCACCGCGGTCACCTCGAGGGATTCCTGCCTGGTCAGCGGGGGCAGAATCGCGGACAGCCGCTCGGCCAGCATGGTCTTGCCGGCGCCCGGCGGTCCGGAGAGCAGCAGATGGTGACCGCCCGCCGCGGCGACCTCCAGGGCCTTTCGCGGTGTCTCCTGGCCTGCGACGTCCGCCAGGTCCGGCCGGTGTCCGTCGCTCTGCGCGGAGCCCATCGCCAGTCCGGTGCCGATGCCCGCGCCCGGCACCATCAACCCCGCGAGCATGGTGTCGGGGCGTCCTTCCGCACGGATCTCCGGCTCGTCAGGCACCGGTTCGTCGCTGAGCACGGCGATCAGCTGCCGCAGGCTCCGTACCCCGAGCACCGACACCCCCGGCACCAGCGCAGCTTCGCCCGCCGTCTGTTCGGGCACGACGACCTTGCGGTACCCGGCCTCCGCCGCGGCGAGTACTGCGGGCAGCACTCCGCGCACGGGCCGCACCCGGCCGTCGAGCCCGAGCTCCCCGATCATCACCACATCCGCGATGGCCGCAGGGGCGATCCGCTCTGCCGCGCCCATCACGGCACACGCCACGGCCAGGTCGAATCCGCTGCCGCCCTTGGGCACGGAGGCCGGGGAGAGCCCGACCGTGAGTTTCTTCTGCGGCCACTCGGCCCCGGAGTTGACCACTGCGGCCCTGACCCGGTCCCGGCTCTCCACCAGGCTCTTGTCCGGCAGCCCGACCAGGGTGAACGCCGCCACCCCGGGCTCCAGGTCCGCCTGGACCTCCACCACCACGCCGTCGACGCCGACCAGCGCCACCGAGCACGCCCGCGCGAACCCCATCAGGCCACCCCCCGCGCGTGCTCGGCGACCGGCGCTCCGCGCCGCGGCACCACAACGCCGACCAGGTCGATCCGCACCCCGCCCGGCGGCGGACCGCCGTTCAGGTCCAGCCAGATCTCGGCGAGCCGTCGCAGCCGGTCCGCCTTGACCGGGGTGACGGCCGCCATCGGATGCTCGAACGGCCCCGCCCTGCGGGTCTTGACCTCGCAGACGACCAACGCGTCGCCGTCCTTGGCGACGATGTCGATCTCACCGGCGCGACAGCGCCAGTTCCGTGCCAGTACGGCCATGCCGGCGTCGGTCAGCAGCCGCGCCGCCAGATCCTCGCCGTACCGCCCGAGTGCCCCCCGTGCGTTCATATCGGCACCACCTCCGGCACCGACTCTGTCCTGTCCGACCCCGACCGGTGGATCTTGGTGGACAACTCAGCGGCTGTGGACAACCCGGCCACCCGTGAGGGGGACCGACCGGAGGGGCGGCCTCGGCGGCTCAGCCGCCCGGCAGTTCGAGGTCGCTCTTGTTGAGCTCCTCGATGTTGACGTCCTTGAACGTCAGCACACGTACCTGCTTGACGAATCGGGCGGGCCGGTACATGTCCCAGACCCAGGCATCCGCCATGGACACCTCGAAAAACACCTCACCCTGGACCGAGTGCACCTGCATCTCGTAGTCGTTGGTGAGGTAGAAACGCCGTTCGGTCTCGATCACATATTTGAACAGACCGACGACATCGCGGTACTCCCGGTAGAGCTTCAGCTCCATCTCGGTCTCGTACTTCTCGAGGTCCTCGGCGCTCATTGGCATGTTCCCCTTCAGCCGTGCGTCCACCTATTGTGCGCCAGGCTCCGGCGCCCCTGGACGCTTAGACGATTTCGGGGGCCAGAACCAGTGGCGTACGCGGCGGACCCTCTTCGAGCAGCGTGCGCAGCAGCTCGGCGAGTCTGGTCGGGTACACCGTCTCACGCGCCACCGACAGTTCGGCGGAGGTCCACCACCTCAGACCCGCGACACTGCGCTGTTCCAGCCCGGTGAGCCCGCTCAGGTCCGTCGCGGTCTGGGTCGTACGTGCCAGGAAGTACCACTCGTCCTGATCCCACCGCCGCCCGTCGAACGGGAATGAGCAGATCCGCTGCCAGAGCACCGGACCCAGCTCGACATCGGTGATCCCGGTCTCCTCGGCCAGCTCGCGCAGGGCCGCCTGCTCCCGGCTCTCGTCGCCCTCCAGACCACCGCCGGGGGTGAACCACCAGGTGCTCGTGGGGTCCTCCGGTTCATATCCGTGCACCAGGAGAATGCGGTCGTCGGGGTCGAGCAGGATCACCCGGGCCACCTTCCGCTTCTCAGTGGGCACCGGCAGGCACCCTTGGGTCCTGCCCGTTCCTCCTGCGTGCGGACCGCGCGGCGATCGGACCGTACGCGGTGCCTCCGAAGATGAGAACCACACCCGCCACCACAGCCCCGAGCTGAAGCTTCAGCGGGCCGGGGGCCGACACCCCGCCGGGGAGAGCGGCAAACGCCTGCGGTCGCTCGATCATGCCGTCCATCGGCCAGGCGATGGCGTCCACCCGGGCCTGTACGTCGCTGCGCGGCACCGACCCCTGTCCCGGGTCGTTCAGATGGACCCGGGAGTCCAGGGAGCCGCTGCGCTCGTCGCCGAGGAGGAAGAGCTGTCCCTTGGGCACGTTCGCCGTGAAGCTCTTCGCCGAGGCGAGGCCCTCTGTCTGCAGATACGGCTCCTCGATGGGCTTGCCATTGACGGTGAGCCGGCCGCTCTTCTCGCAGCAGGCGATCTTGTCGCCGCCGATTCCGACGACCCGCTTGACCATCGGCATGTTGTTTTCCCAGGCCGGGTCCGTGAACACCACCACGTCGCCGCGGCGCACCTCGCTGCCGTCCACACGCTCCGCGAGGACCCGGTCTCCCGCATTCACCGTCGGCGTCATCGACTCGGTCGGCACGATGTACGGCTTGTACACCAACGCGCCCCAGGCGAACCCACCGAGGAAGAGCACAAGGCCGACAGCCACGGCCAGCCCTGACAGCATGCTGCCGAGCCGGCCGTGGCCGTCACCCGTACGTCCTGTTCCACTCATCCCAGCGTCCCCCACCTCGGAGATCGACAATCGCTGATCCGAGTCGGCACCCTACCCGGCGGTATGCCCGTTGGTCAGCCTCTTACGGCGCCACAACACGAGGGGCAGCGCTCCGGCTACACCGAGTGCTCCCGGTACCAACCCCGTCGCCGCATTGATCCCCGGCTGGTCGAATGTGCTCGGGATCGGCAGCGTCGCCCAGCGGTTGATCGGCCATGCGACCACGATTGCCCGGCCGACGACCTCGTCCGTGGAGACCGTGCCCTGACCGGGCAGCTCCTGGTGGTAGCGGGAGTCGAGGGAGTTCTGTCGGTGGTCGCCCATCACCCAGATGCGGCCCTCGGGCACCTTGATCGGGCCGAACGGCTCGTCATTGCAGGGGGTGTTGCCCGGGTAGATGAACGACGTCTCGTCCAGTGCCACGCCATTGACCGTGACCGGCCCGTTCTCCTTGCACTCCACCGTGTCGCCGCCGATCGCGATGACCCGCTTGATCAGGTCCTTCTCCTCGGCGGACGGCATCAGTCCGATGAAGCTGAGGAACTTCTGTGCCACATTCGGTGCCGGCGTCTGGGCGCTCTCCAGCCAGCCGCCCGGGTCGTGGAAGACCACGACCTCGCCCCGCTCAGGCTCCGAGCCGAACCACGGGGTCAGCTTGTCGACCAGCACCCGGTCGCCCCGCTGGAGCGTGTCCTGCATCGAGTCCGAGGGAATCGAGAACGCCTGTACCAGGAACGTCTTGATCAGCAGCGCCAGAATCAGCGCGATGCCGATGAGCAGGGGCAGCTCCTTCCAGAAGGAGCGTGGCTTCCCCGGAGCCGTACCGCTGCTGTCCGGGGAGTCGCCGTCACTCTCCGTCCGGCCCGCCACCTCGGGGGATTCACCGTTCTCCGGATGCTCCGCCCGGTCCTCGGGTTCGTCGTGTCCGGATCGTGCGCCGACCGCCAAATCCCCCACATCCACTCCTCACTCCGTGCCACCGCCCGCGACCCATTCGGCGCAGGCCCACCACTCCCATAACGAGCGGGAGTTCCGCAGGGGTCGGGAGCCGGACCATTCCATTGAGATCCTGGGAGGACACACTATTCGACAGTCCGTACGCAGCCGCCGTCCCGGCGCGCGCGTCCGGCACCGAGGCAAATGTCTGCGGCTCCTCCAGCCTCCGCCAGTGGCCGAAGGGCCAGGCGATGACGACGGCCCGTCCCACGACCTCGTTCTCGGAGACCGTGCCGTGATCGGGCTCGTCCAGGTGGAAGCGCGAATCGGCGGAATTCGAACGATGGTCGCCCATCACGAAGATTCGGCCGGCCGGAACCTTTACCTCGAATTTGAGCGTGGAGGGCGGATTGCCCGGATGCAGATAGGGCTCATTGAGCGCAACACCGTTGACGGTGACCTTGCCGTCCTTGTCGCAACACTTCACGGTGTCGCCGCCGACGGCGACCACACGTTTGATCAGATCCTGTTCGTCGTCGGACGGCAGCAGCCCGATGAAGGTCAGTCCTTCCGTCACCTGTTTGACGACGACGGGCGGATCCTTCTTGTCGACGTTCTCCTGCCGGAGCCAACCGCCCGGATCCTTGAAGACGACGACGTCGCCGCGCCGGGGCTTTGCACCGAACCACGGCGTCAGCTTGTCGACGAGCACCCGGTCGCCGATCCGGATGGTCTGCTCCATCGATCCGGACGGGATCACGAAGGCCTGCACCAGGAAGGTCTTGAGGACGAGCGCTATGAGCAGCGCCACGGTGATCAGGAGGGGGATCTCCTTCACGGCCGACCTGCGCCGCCGCCGTTTGACCTTGCGGGCCAGCTTGCGCCGCTCCGCCCGGGTCGGCAGCGACCGCGATGCCGTCGGCCTGCTGCCGGTCGGCAGCGGAGTGCCGGGGTCGGAGGCGCGGCTGTCGCGCCCGCGGTTACCCATGGGTCCCACCCGGTATCCGTATGCCGTCGAAGGCACCGGTGTCCGGCAGCGGGCCCAGCCGGCCCAGCGGCCAGCCGATCCAGTCCACCCGGCCGATCACCCGGCCGACCGGCACCATGCCGCCGCCCGGCCCGCCCAGATGGTCGCGGGAGTCACGGGAGTTGCTGCGGTGGTCGCCCATCATCCACAGAGTGCCGTCGGGGACGACAATGTCGAACGCTGCCCTGGACGGGGCGTCGCCCGGATAGAGGTACTCCTCGTCCACCGGCCGGCCGTTCACCTCGACCCTGCCCCGTTTGTCACAGCAGACCACCCGGTCGCCACCCACGCCCACCACCCGCTTCACGAAGTCGGTCTCGGCGGGCTCCGCCAGCCCCAGGGATGCCGCCGCACCGTGTGCCAGCGCGGTGACGGGGTTCTCCTCGGACTTCTCCTGTACGAAGGATCCGGTGCCGTCGAAGACCACCACGTCGCCGCGCTGCGGTACGGACCCGAAACGGTACGCCAGTTTGTTCACAAGCACCCGGTCCCCCACCCGCAGCGTGGACTCCATCGAGCCACTGGGGATCAGGAAGGGCTGCAGCACATAGTTGCTGAACAGCAGCAGGAAGACCGCGCAGACGGCGCCGAGCGCGGCTGCCCGCCGCCACGACATCGTGGCGAACCGGTCCGGGATACGCGAAGAGCGCGACCTCTCCTCCGACCCTGCTTCGGGTGCGGAGGAGCGGTCGCGCTCCGTGGGCTTTGCTTCCGTGTCCATCGCAGCCAGAGCTTATCCGGCCGTGCCGTGGACCTGGGAGCTAGCTCACCTGTCGCGCTTCTCCTTGATCTTCGCGGCCTTGCCGCGCAGCTCACGGAGGTAGTAGAGCTTCGCGCGGCGGACGTCACCGCGGGTGACGAGCTCGATCTTCTCGAAGATCGGGCTGTGCACCGGGAAGGTGCGCTCGACGCCGACGCTGAAGGAGACCTTGCGGACCGTGAAGGTCTCGCTGACGCCAGAGCCCTGGCGGCGGATGACTACGCCCTTGAACTGCTGGATACGGGAGCGGTTGCCCTCGATCACTCGCACGTGGACGTTGACGGTGTCACCGGGGCGGAACGCCGGGACGTCCGTACGCAGGGAGGCGGCATTGACGCCATCGAGCAGGGAAGCCATGTTGTCTGCTTTCTTCGCCGATGCCACAGGTCATCGACGGGAGATCGTAAGGAATCTGGGTGCTGATCGCGTCGGGTGGGCGTCGTTCCCCCTGTGGCAGGGGCGCACACCGGACGTACAGCAGCGGCTTATTGTTCCATGCCTTCGGGCCTGCGCCAAAATCGGCCGCCGGGCTCCGGCGACCAGCCGAGGATGGAGAGGATCTCACGGTCCTTCTTGTCGAAGGCGCTCGCCTCGCAACGCTCGATGAGATCGGGCCGGTTGACCGCGGTACGGCGGAACGCCTCGTCCCGCCGCCAGCGTGCGATCTTCCCGTGGTGACCGCTGAGCAGGACGTCCGGGATGCCTCTGCCGCGCCACTCGGGCGGCTTGGTGAAGACCGGACCCTCCAGCAGATCGGCCATGGCGCCGGGTGCGAAGGAGTCGTCGCGGTGCGACTCGGCGTTGCCGAGCACACCGGGCAGCAGCCGGGCCACCGCCTCCGTGATGACCAGCACGGCGGCTTCCCCGCCGGCCAGCACGTAGTCCCCGATGGAGACCTCGACGACCGGCATGCGGGTCGCGTACTCGTCCATCACCCGGCGGTCGATGCCCTCGTAGCGGGCCGGGGTGAAGATCAGCCACGGCCGCTCGGAGAGCTCCACGGCGAGCTCCTGGGTGAAGGGACGGCCGCTGGGTGTGGGTACCACGAGCACCGGGGAGTGCGCCCCGGCCTCGTACCCGTCCGCCAGGGTCTCGTCCAGGGCGTCACCCCACGGCCCGGTCTTCATCACCATGCCGGGACCGCCGCCGTAGGGCGTGTCGTCCACCGTGTTGTGCCGGTCGTACGTCCAGTCCCGCAGATCGTGCACGTGCACATCGAGGCGGCCGCGTGCGCGGGCCTTGCCGACGAGCGAGACGTTCAGCGGTTCCAGGTACTCGGGGAAGATCGTGACGACGTCGAGCCGCATCAGGCGTCGTTCCCCGGCTCGGAGGCCTCTTCGTCGCGCGAGGAGACGATCTCTGCCTGGCTGTCGTCGATCAGGCCGGGCGGCGGGGTGATGACCGCGCGCTGCTCCTCCAGATCGATCTCGGTGACGATCTCCTCGACGAACGGGATCATCACCTCGCTGCCGTCCGGGCGCTCCACGATGAAGAGGTCCTGGGACGGCAGATGCGAGATCTCGGTGATCCGGCCGATCTCGGTGCCGTCGGCGAGGACCACATCGAGGTCGATGAGCTGGTGGTCGTAGAACTCCTCGGGGTCCTCCGGGAGCTCCGCCGGGTCGACGTCGGCGATCAGCAGGGTGTTCCGGAGGGCCTCGGCCGCCGTACGGTCCCGTACGCCCTCGAAACGCAGCAGCAGCCTGCCGCTGTGCACCCGTCCGGTCTCGATCGTCAGCGGCCCGTTCGCTGCCGGGTCGGTGGTCAGGCGGGCCCCGGGGCCGAGCCTGAGCTCCGGCTCGTCCGTCCGCACCTCGACGGTGACCTCACCCTTGATGCCGTGGGCGCGGCCGATCCGCGCAACTACCAGCTGCACCTTGTGTCTCTCCTGTCATACGACGACGGGCCGGGGCGGGCGCATGGCCCTCCCCGGCCCGTGCCGGTGTTCAACTCTGTCAGCGAACCTGGTCCACATCGACGAGGTCGACGCGGATGCCACGGCCGCCGATGGCGCCCACGACGGTTCGCAGCGCGCGTGCGGTGCGGCCGTTGCGGCCGATCACCTTGCCGAGGTCATCGGGATGGACCCGGACCTCGAGCACACGACCACGGCGCAGGTCGCGCGAGGCGACCTGCACATCGTCGGGGTTGTCGACGATGCCCTTCACGAGGTGCTCGAGAGCCTCCTCGAGCATGCTCAGGCCTCGGTCGACTCGGCGGGCGCGGCAGCGTCAGCAGCCTCGTCCGCCTTCTTGTCGGCCTTCTTCGCCTTCTGCGTGATGGCCTCGCCCTTGGACTCCTCGCCGGTGTCCTTGGCCAGGGCCTCGAACAGCGCGCGCTTGTCGGCCTTGGGCTCCGGCTGCAGCAGCGGCGCGGGGGCGGGGAGACCCTTGTGGGCCTGCCAGTCACCGGTGAGCTTCAGGATCGCGAGAACCGGCTCGGTCGGCTGGGCGCCGACGGACAGCCAGTACTGCGCACGCTCCGAGTTGACCTCGATGCGCGAGGGGTTCTGCACCGGGTGGTACAGGCCGATCTCCTCGATGGCCCGGCCGTCACGGCGGGTACGGGAGTCGGCGACGACGATGCGGTAGTGAGGCGAACGGATCTTGCCCAGACGCTTCAGCTTGATCTTGACTGCCACGGAAGTGGTGTCTCCTGGTCTATGACGTGGTTGGGCACAACGAAGATGCCACGTGGGGTTGCGGTACTCGGGTGCCCGATGGACGCGTCAGCCGGAGGCGAGAGGGTTCCTATGCGGCTGTCGAGTACAGCTAGCCATTGTGCCACACCACATCGGGTCACCCCACCGCGACCGCCGCTTCCGGGATACGGAAGGGCTTTCCGCAGCCACCGCAGACGATCGGCGCCTGGGCGAGGACCGACGGTACGACCCGGACGTTGCGTCCGCAGTCGCAGACGGCCTTGACGCGCACGCCGCCTCCGGAGGAGCCGTGCCGTGCGGCCGGCCCGCGGAAGGAGCGTTTGGTGTCGGCGGCGGTGGCGACCGTGTGCGCCTTGAGGGCGCGCTGCAGCCGCTCGATCGTCGGGCGGTACCGGCGCTTGGCCTCGGGGTTGAGCGTGACCAGCGAGAAGCCACTGCTGGGGTGGGGCTCCTCGGCATGGTCGAGACCCAGCTCCTCGGCGATCGCGAGGAATCGTCTGTTGTGGTAGCGGCCGGCGCGGGAGGTGTCACGGACACCTCGGGCGGCGGCGATGCCATGGACTGCCTCATGCAGCAGTCGCTCGAAGGAGAGCTCGGCGCCACAGGCGGACGAGGACTCTCCGATCAGGGACTCGGGCGCGGCAAGATCGGGCAGCTCGGGGTGGTACCGCTGAATGTCGGCCCACGCCTGCGCCAGCTCTGCGGCAAGTACAGGTGGTGTCGTGCTCACGTCGTGACAACGAGCCTGAGTGCCCAGGTGTTCCGATTCCGGGCCATCCCAAATATTTTGCACGTACCAGTCAGTTGCCATTCATGCGTCCTGACGAGGGCAGGTGCGCTGATCTGCGGAGAACCCTCACAGCTCGCACGAAGCCGGTACGTAGTGACGCGTACGCCCCGGCGCGTAGACAGCGCCTGCGCGCCGGGTCCGGACGGTTCCGGGAACACCGGTCGGGCGTCAGTAGGCGCGGGCCACGACGGCGACAGTACCCGGGGCGTCGTCGGACTGCGGCACCGACCCGTCCTCGGCCACCAGACACCGTACCGAGGCTCCCTGCTCCGCGAGCCGGGCCTCCCCCGCCGGGCCGAGGACGTCCCATGGGATGCGGGCCCAGCCGCCCGCGGCCGCTGCTTCTGCGGCCTCCTCGACGGTGGCCGCCTCGCTGGTACGGGAGGTGCGGCGGGCCCGGGACTCACGCAGCAGGGTCGCCTGGTCCTCCTCCAGAACGGCCGGTAGCAGGGTTGCCAGCGCCTCGATCGGGACCGGTTCCTTCCCGCCGGGGATGCGGCGGGCCAGCATCGCCGTGCCGTTCTCCAGATCGCGCGGGCCGAGTTCGATCCGTACCGGTACGCCCTTCAGCTCCCAGTCGACAGCGCGCCGGCCGAACGGGGTCTCCGTGCGGTCGTCGACGTGCACCCTGATCCCGGCGGCGCGCAGCCGGTCGCCGATGGAGCGCACCGCGGTGAGTACCGCGTCGTCCCCCTTGATCGCGAGGACGACCGCCTGGACGGCGGCCAGCCGCGGCGGGACGCGGAGCCCCTGGTCGTCGCCGTGCGACATGATCAGGCCGCCGACCATCCGGGTCGAGGTGCCCCAGGAGGTCTGCCAGACGAGTTCCTGCCTGCCCTCCTTCGACAGGTACTCGGTGTGGAAGGCCTTGGCGAAATTGGTGCCGAGCTCATGGCTCGTACCCATCTGCAGGGCCTTGCCGTCGCCCATCATCGCTTCGAGGGTGAGCGTGTTGACGGCGCCCGCGAACCGATCCCTCGGGGTCTTCCGGCCGAGCACCACATCGATACCGAGGACCTCGGTCATGAAGTCCGCGTAGACGTCCCGGTGGATGCGGGCGGCGTACTCCCGGGCTTCCTCGTACGTGGCGTGGGCGGTGTGGCCCTCCTGCCAGAGGAACTCCGTCGTACGGAGAAAGACCCGCGGGCGCATCTCCCAGCGGACGACGTTGGCCCACTGGTTGATCAGGAGGGGCAGATCCCGGTAGCTCTGGACCCATTTCGAGAAGTACTCATTGATGATCGTTTCGGACGTCGGCCGCACCACCACAGGCTCTTCGAGGTCCTTGCCGCCGCCGTGGGTGACGATGGCGAGCTCGGGTGCGAAGCCCTCGACGTGCTCCGCCTCGCGTGTCAGGTAAGACTGGGGGATGAAGAGTGGGAAGTAGGCGTTCTGGGCGCCCGCATCCTTGATGCGGGCATCCATCTCCTGCTGCATCCGCTCCCACAGGCCGTATCCGTACGGTCGGATGACCATGGTGCCGCGCACCGGACCGTTGTCCGCGAGTTCGGCCTTGTTGATCAGATCCTGGTACCAGCGGGGAAAGTCCTCGGCCTGGGGTGTGAGAACGGGTGCCTTTGCCATGGCGCGCATCGTACGGCGACATCTCACTCCGCACGGAGTGACGGGACCGGCCTTCGTGGCCTGTATCCGGGGGCGCTCGACGTGTCCCCCGGGGCGCACGACCGTAGCTCGCAAGCATTGCCCTCCGACCCCTGGACGAAGCCGCGGATGCGGAGTTCTCTGACTTACGGGGGAGTGCGGGCGCGCAGACACACGGGGGCCGTCCACTCGGGTACGACCGATTTCTCGGCGGATTGGGGCGCTTTCATGACACCAACGCTCGTCCGGCACCACAGGCAGGCGGATGCATCCGCCCCGGTGGACCCCGGAACCCGTGCCCGTGACTGGGCCGAGATCCAGGAGCGCATGCTCGCACCACTGCACGAAGCGGTGTACGAGCGGCTCGAAATCGGAGCCGGTACGCGGATGCTCTCCCTCGGCTGCGGCTCCGGGCTCGCGCTGCTGATGGCCGCCGCCCGCGGGGCGCACGTCACCGGCGTCGACACCGACCGTGAACGTCTTGCTCTGGCCCGCGAACGGCTGCTGCCCGATCCCGGACCCGAGCGGGCCCCGGACGGCCTGCCGGTGCTCCTCGACGGTGATCCGTCCGCCGCCGCCCGGCCCGAAGGCCCTCCGTACAACCTGCTCACCGTGTTCACCCCGATCGGCTGCTCGGCGGGCGACTCCGAAGGGCTGAAACCTGAGCTGGAGACCGCTGTTCCGCTGGTCGCCCGGGGCAGCTCGGTGGTGCTGACCGGATGGGGTCCGCCCGAGCGCTGTGCCACTGCAGCGGTGCTGCGGGTGGCGACGCGGCTCGGTGACGGGGTGCGTGCGCCCCGGGCGGGAGGCTGGCGCCCGGCGCGCCGGGACGATCTGGAGGAGGTCGCGTTCCGGGTCGGGCTCAATCCGAACGGCTCGGGGAGGGTGGCGTGCCCGTTCGGGTACGCGGACATGGACAGCGCGGTGCGCGGGCTGCTGTCGACCCGGCTGTTCGACGCGGCGGTACGGGCGACGGACCGGTCCCAGGTGGAGAAGGAGGTCGCGGAGGCACTGCATCCGCACCGGCGCCGGGACGGCACGGTCTGGATGCCGAACGTCTTCCGCTATCTCGTCTGCACCACTCCCTAGAAGGGCGCTCCACTCCGCAGAAGGGCGCTCCGCGCCCGGCCGGGCAGCTCTCAGTGCTTGGCCAGGCGCGCGACGCCCGCCGCCCGGTAGGCCGCCTCCTCGTCCAGCGTCTCGTTCTGCAGCAGCGCGGACGAAAGCGCGTCCAGCTTCTCCCGGTGCTCGCGCAGCAGCCGCTGCGCCTCGATGTAGCACTCATCGACGATGCGCCGCATCTCGTGGTCCACCGCGTCCAGCGTGGCGGGCGCCGCCGAGAGGCCGTACGCCTGCTGGGCGTCGCCCGGGATCGCCGTCAACCTGCCGACTCTGTCGCTCATCCCCCAGCGCCCGACCATTCCACGCGCCAGGTTGGTGACCTGTTCCAGGTCGCTCTCCGAACCCGTGGTGACCACCCCGTACACGAGATGCTCCGCGGCCATGCCACCGAGGGCGCCGATGATGCGGCCGCGCAGATAGTCCTCGGTGTACGCGTACTTGTCGGCCTCCGGCGTCGAGAGGGTGACGCCGAGGGCTCGGCCGCGCGGCACGATGGTGACCTTGCGGACCGGGTCGGCGCCGGGCTGGAGCATCCCGAGCAGGGCGTGGCCGCTCTCGTGGTACGCGGTCCTGCGGCGCTCCTCCTCCGGCATGACCAGCGGTCGTTCGGCTCCGAGCTGGACCTTTTCCAAGGCGTCCGACAGGTCGGCCTGGTTGACCTCGGACTGCTTGCGCTTGACGGCGAGCAGGGCGGCCTCGTTGGCGAGGTTGGCGAGGTCCGCACCGGTCATGCCGGGGGTCGTGCGGGCCACCTGGCCGAGGCTCACGTCCTCGGAGAGCGGGATCTGCCGGGTGTGGATCTTCAAGATCGCCTCCCGGCCGCCCCGGTCCGGGGGACTCACCTGGACGATCCGGTCGAAGCGGCCGGGCCTGGTGAGCGCCGGGTCGAGGACATCGGCCCGGTTGGTCGCGGCGAGGACGACGACGCCTTCCGATCCGGAGAAGCCGTCCATCTCGGTGAGGATCTGGTTCAGCGTCTGTTCGCGCTCGTCGTGGCCGCCCATGCCGGAGCCGCCGCCGCGGGCCCTGCCGATGGTGTCGATCTCGTCGATGAAGACGATGGCGGGGGCGACCTTGCGGGCCTCGGCGAAGAGTTCCCTTACCCGGCTCGCGCCGACGCCGACGATCATCTCGATGAACTCGGAAGCGGAGGCGGAGAAGAACGGCACCCCGGCCTCGCCCGCGACGGCCCGCGCGAGCAGCGTCTTGCCGGTGCCGGGCGGGCCGGCGAGCAGCACTCCCCCGGGCATCCGGGCGCCCATCTTCCGGTACTCCTGCGGGTTCTTCAGGAAGTCGACGACATCGTTGAGTTCGCCCTCGACCTCGTCGATCCCGGCCACGTCCTCGAAAGTGGTGCGCTTGGCGCCCTCCAGTTCGACCGGTCTGGGCGGGGCCTTGCGGCCCAGTGCGCCGGCGCCGCCGAGCCCGCCGGACATCCGGCGGGCGATGAAGACCCAGAGCAGGACGAGCAGCAGGATCGGGGCCAGGGAGATCAGCAGATTGGCGAGGAAACTGCGCTGCTGGACGACCGGTTCCGCGGTGACGGTGACATCGTCCTTGATCAGCTCGGCCCAGAGGTTGTCGTCGGCGAAGGCGGGCCGCTGGGTGACGAACTTGGTGTACGTCATGTCGCTGCCGGGGACCTTCGCCTCCTTCCTCAGCTGCCCCTGGATGGCGTCGCCCTTGGAATAGATCTTGGAGACGTTGCCCGCCGTGACCTGCTTGCTGAATTCCGTGTAGGCGATGGTCGGCTCGTTCCTGCCGTTGAAGAAGGAGAGCACCAGGTTGGTGATCAGATAGACGGCCAGCGCGGTCAGCAGCAGTCCGCCCCAGCCGCCAGGCATCTTCCGGCGCGGCGGAGGGGGTGGTGGGGCGCCCTCGGAGCGCCACGGCTGGTCGGTCCGATCGCGTGGCGGTACAGGACTGGTCACGCGCGCTCCTCTGCCGACGACCTTGAGGCGACATTAAGCACCAGAGCCTCAAGGGGCCCGTCCGGTGGGCCCATGGGGGGACATCGGCGCGCGGACGCGTGAACCCTTGCCAATATCCAGAATCCTGTTTACTGTTCGATCTGTGAACGTCACCGACGAACGCTTCCTCACCCGCAACGGCCTCGCCGCCAGGCAGCTCGCCGTCCTGCTCCTCAACCATGAGTCGGACACGCGCATGCCCCGGGTACGCGACTTCGCCGAGGAACTGGGCTGCGGAAACGGCACCGTACAGGCGGCGTTGCAGCTGCTGGAGGAATCCGGCGCCATCGAGACGACCGCCCGCGGCCACCTCGGCACCTTCCTCGTCCGCTCGGACCGCTCCGTGCTCTGGCGGCTCTCCGGCCTCGGCACTCTGCTCGCCGCGATGCCCCTGCCGTATTCACGTCGGTACGAGGGTCTGGCCACCGGGCTGCGCGGCGCCTTCGAAGCGGCCGGCGCACCGTTCGCCATCACCTTCATGCGCGGCGCCGGGGCCCGCACCGCCGCACTCCTCGAAGGCAAGGTCGACCTGGTCGTACTGTCCCGCTTCGCGGCCGACCAGCTGATCGCCGAGCATCCGGTGGAGCTGGTCGCCGATCTCGGTCCCGCCACCTACGTCGGGGCGCACGGCATGCTGCTGCGGCACGGTGCAGACCTCGGCTCCCCCGGGCTGCGGGTGGCGGTCGACCATGCCTCCGAGGATCTGCGGATGCTGGTCGAGCGGGTCTTCGCCGGCCGCGAGGACATCGAGTGGCGCGAGGCCTCGTACATGCAGCTGCCCGACCTCTTCGCCCGTGACGAGGTCGACGCCACCGTCTGGAACCTGGACGAGGTGCAGGACCGGATCGGGCTCGGGGTCGACGTGCTTCCGCTCGGAGACGAGGTCACCCGCGAGCTGTCGCTGCGCAACTCCAGTGCGGCAATCATCGGCCGGACCGGCGGAGCGAAGGCCCTCGCTGCCGTCCGGGAGTCGCTCGATCTCCCGCTGGTGACCCGGCTGCAGACCGAGGTACTGAAGGGCGAGCGCGTGCCCTCGTACTGATCCGGCGGATCCTGTGAGACCGACCCCGGCCACCTACGGCCTCGGACAACCTGAAAATACAAAATCCTGGTTTCTGTCGATTATAGGAGGATCATCGTGGACGACCAGCTCGCATTGCGGATCCGGCTCTTCCGTGAAGGAGGCCAGGTCAAGCCCGAAGTGGCCGACTTCGTCGCCGCCGAACTGGCCGCCCTCGAAGCCGACGGGCGCACCGTCACGGAAGCCAGCGCCGGAATGCTGACCAGTCACCTGATGATGGCCCTCACCCGGCTCCTCGACGGCGAACCGATCGAGCAGTTCCTCACCGACGACCAGGTCGCCGCCGAACTGGCCGGACATCCCCACGCCGTCGCGCGCGCCCGCGCCATCTCCGCGCGGGCCGAGCAGAAGCTCGGAGCGGCGCTCCCCGACTCAGAGATCAACTTCCTCGGCATGCACCTCGCCGTGCTCGCCCAGCACTCACCGGCCGCCCCGGCCTCCTGATCCCACCCCGTCCAACCCCAGACAGAGAAGGACCAGCCATGACGAAGATCCTCACCGGCGGTGTCGGCAAGATCGAGGTCACCGACACGATCAAGCAGCTCGCGATCGACGGCATCGACATCGTCGCCTCCAGTGACATGGACGCCGCGATGAAGCTGCGCGTCGGACAGGCCGACTACTACCTCGGCACCTGTCACACCGGCGCCGGCGCCTCCCTCGGCGTGCTCGTCGGCCTGATGGGCTCGGCCGCCTGCCACACCTTCGGGCGCAGCATCCCCTCCGAGGACGAGGTCGCCGCTCTCCTCGCCGACGGCAAGAAGGCCTTCGGATTCTCGATGGATCAGATCGACGCCGTCGCCCCCCTCATGGCGCGCGCCATCGCCGCCCGCGGCTGATCCCGGCCACCTCTTCCTGAACACCCCGGGCACGAAGGAGTGACCCTGTGAGCACGACACTCGCCGCCGGTGCCGGCCTCGATTTCACACTGGCCCAGCAGCTGACCGTGATAGCCCTCTGTGCGCTGACCGCGTACATCTCGCACATGGCGCTGGCCGTCTTCAACGACGGCGTACGCCCGTTCCTACTGGACTTCATCCAGGGGCGCACCACGCGCAGCGCCACGACGGCGGTCTCCTTCGGACTGTCCGCCGGGTTCATCTTCGGACTCGGCGCACCCATGGCGCTCTCCACCGGTGTGCTGAACCCGTGGCTCGTCTTCCTGCCCACCGACATCCTCGGCATGCTGGCGCCGAAGAAGTGGCTCGCGCCGATCCTCGGCGGCGCCTGGGGTGCGGTCGTCGTCTTCGGCCTGAACGGTGCGAACGACGTGGCACACGATCTGCCGGTCGACTTCATCACCGCGATGCAGCAGATGTCGACGCCGATCCTGTTCCTCTTCACGCTGTTCCCGGTGCTCGCGATCACCAAGCAGTTCGGCCGCAAGTGGGGCGGCGTCGCGGGGGGTCTCGAACTCGCGCTGGTCGTCCTCACCATGAAGGTCTGGCCGAAGATGTTCGCCGGGGCGCTGGCCATGGCCATCGGCGTTCTGATGCTGATCGCTCTGGCCATCGCCAAGGACATGAAGCAGCGCAAGGCCGACAAGGCCGCCGGCGTCACGGAGATCGTCCTGGACGACGACCCGATGGCCTCCCTGTTCAGCGCAAGCGCGGCCCGGCTGCGCAGGTATCTGCCACTCTTCATGGTGCTGGGCGCCGGAGTCTGTGTGCTGGCGCAGATGCACATATTCGGCGGCGGCGAGGCGACCAGCTTCCTGATCGCCAAGGGGCAGTACGCGGAAGCCGCCCAGGTCGACTTCTACCGGGTCTTCGGCTTCATCCCGCTGATCGCGACGACCGCGCTCGCATCGGGCGCGTACGGCATCGCGGGGTTCACGCTGGTGTACCCGATCGGCTATCTGATGCCGAACCCGTTCCTCGCCGCGATCGTCGGCGCCGCCGTGTTCGCCCTCGAGATCCTGGCCCTCTCCTCCATCGGCAAGGTCCTCGGCAAGCTGCCCAGCGTCCGCGACTCCTCGGAGCACCTGCGCAGCGCGATCGGCGACACGCTGCAGCTCGCGATCCTCTTCGGCTCGCTGATGGCCGCCAACGCCATGGGCGGCGGACTCGGGATCCTTGTCGTCGGCGGGCTCTACCTGCTGAACGACGCGATGGGCCGGCCGGTGGTGCGGATGGCCGCCGCTCCGGCAGCGGTGATCGTCGGCGGAATCCTCCTCAACGTCCTGTACTGGCTCGACCTGTTCACCCCGATCAAGGGCTGAGGCCGGGTCACGTACGACAGGAAGGCACCCTTCCACGATGCACACCACCGCCCCGCAGCCCGTGCTCCGTACGGTCGTCGGCGATCTCGCCCCCGGCTCGGTGCGCGGCCCCGCCCTCGCCCATGAGCACCTCGTCCTCGACCTCGACCACCGGGGCGACGGCGCGGCCGTCCTCCACCCGGACCGGCATGCCGCGGCCGTCACCGCCGAGCTGGCCGCCCTCCGGGAGGAGTTCGGGCTCGGCCTCGTCGTCGAGCTGACCTGCCGCGGCATGGGGCGGGACGCCGCCGCCCTGGCCCGGATCGCCCGGGACGCGCAGGTCGCCGTCGTCGCCGCCACCGGGTGGTACTACGAGCCGTTCCACACCCCCGAGATCGCCGCCGCCGACGTCGACGAGCTCACCGCCACCCTCGTCCGCGAGATCGGCACGGGCATCGGCTCCACCGGGATCCGCCCCGGCGTCCTCGGAGAGATCGGCAGTCACGGCGACACACCCACCGCCGCCGAGACGAAGGTGTTGCGGGCCGCCGCGCGGGCCGCGGCAACCACCGGGCTGTCCGTCGCCACCCATGCGCAGCTCGGCCGTGGCGGCCTCGCCCAGCTGGAGCTCCTCACCGCCGAGGGCGTGGAGCCGCACCGCATCAGCATCGGCCACCAGGACCTTCTCGACGATCCGGCCGTGCACCGGGAGATCGCGGCGACCGGTGCGTATGTCGCGTTCGACACCGTCGGCAAGGACAGCTATCAGAGCGACGACACCCGGCTGCGGCTGCTGCTCGCCCTGCTGGAGGCCGGGCACGCCGACCGGGTTTTGCTGAGCTGCGACATCTCGCGCCACGGCTACCTGCGCACGGAGGGCGGCCAGGGGTACGGGCATCTCTTCCGGAGCTTCCTGCCCAAGGCCCGCGCCGCCGGCGTCGACGACGGCCTGATCGACCTGATGACCCGCTGCAATCCGCTGCGCTTTCTCACCGGCGCCGGCGTGGAAGAGATCTGATCATGAACCCGGCACTACCGCAGACATTCCCCCTCGCGACCGTGGCACTGGACGACGCGATCGCCCGGCAGTTCCGGCTGCTGGAGGCGACCGCCGCCCACTTCGAGGGCCCCCAGCTCTTCGAAGCGGACGCCGGCGTCGTCCCCGGTCTCGGTCGTCCCCGCACCACCGCCCGCGTCGAAGCGGTCCTGGCCGACTTCTTCGGCGCCGAAGACGCCGCGTTCGTGCAGGGCGCGGGCACCGGCGCGATCCGCGCGGCGCTCAACGCCGCCGTACGGGCCGGGGATCCGCTGCTCATCCACCGGGCGCCCGTCTACCGCACCACCGAGGTCACCCTGCGCGGCATCGGTGTGCGGACCGTCGAGGTCGACTTCAACAACGGTGCCGCACTGCGCGAGGCCCTGGCATCCGGCCGGTTCCGGTGGGCGTACGTCCAGCACACCCGGCAGCGGCTCGCCGACTCGTACGACCCCGCCGAAGTCCTGGCCGCCTGCCGGGCCGCCGGCGTGCGCACGCTCGTCGACGACAACTACGCCGTGATGCGCACCCCCGCCGCGGGGGTGGAACTGGGCGCCGACGCCTCCTGCTTCTCGCTGTTCAAGCTGCACGGCCCCGAAGGCGTCGGCGTCGTCGTCGGGGCCCGCGATCTCGTCGGGCACATCCGGCACGACAACTACTCCGGCGGCGGCCAGGTCCAGGGCCACCAGGCGCTCGACGCCCTGCGCGCCCTGACCCACGTACCGGTCATGTGGGCCGTCCAGTCCAAGGTCGGTGCCGAGGTCGCCGAGCGGCTGGCGGCCGGGGAAGTGGCCGGCGTCGCCGAGGTCCGGATCGCCAACGCCCAGGACCTCTGTCTGCTGGTCCGCCTGGACCGGCCGGTGGCGAAAGAGCTGCCCGCCGTCGCCGCACGCTTCGGGGCCGCACCCTACCCCGTCGGCTCCAACTCGCGCTACGAGATCGCGCCGCTTTTCTACCGGATGTCCAGCTCTGCGCTGGACGACGCACCCGAGCTGGCCGACTGGACCGTACGCATCAACCCGATGCGGGCGGGAGCGGATCTCGTCGTCGATATTCTGCGCCGCTCGCTCGCCGCACTGGACGACCGGCCGGCCGAAGTGAACGACCCGAAGGACGACTGACCGTGTTTCTCGACACCGTGCTCACCCGCAACCCCGAGCTCGTCGACGCCGCGGCCGCCCTCCACCGGCGCGGTGAGATCCCGCCCGACACCTATGTGATGGACCTCGACGCCGTCGAGACCAACGCCGAGCTCCTCGCCGCCGAGGCCAAGCGGCTCGGCCTCTCCCTCTGGTTCGTCGTCAAACAGTTCGGGCGCAATCCCGAGCTGATCAGAGCCGTCGCCCGGCACATCCCCAAGTACGCCGCCATCGACCCGTCCGAGGCCCGCACCCTGCACGCGGCGGGCGCCCGGGCCGGGAACCTCGGCCACCTCGTCCAGGTCCCCCGCCGCGCCCTGCCCGAGATGCTGGCCTGGCGCCCGGAGACCGTCACCGTCTACGACCTGGCCAATGCCCGGGCCGTCTCCGAGGCCGCCGAGCGGCTGGGCCTGGTGCAGGACATCCTCGTACGGCTCGAAGGCGCCGAGGGCACCGTCTATCCGGGTCAGGAGGGCGGCGTCCCGCTCCCCCGCCTGGACGCGTTCGCCGAGGCCGCCGAGCGGCTGCCCGGCATCCGGATCGCGGGCGTCACCGCCTTCCCGTGCGTCCTGTGCGACCCGGCGACCGGAACCCCGTACGCCACCCCCAACTTCATGCTCGCCCTGAAGGCCCGCGAGCTCCTGGCCGCCCGCGGGCACGAGGACCTCAAGTTGAGTGCCCCGAGCGCCACCTCGATGGCCTCGCTGCCGCTGCTCGCCGCCCACGGCGCCACCCACGGCGAGCCCGGCCACGCCCTCACCGGCACGACCCCGCTGCACGCACTGGACCCCGGCCAGCCCGAGAAGCCCGCCTATGTGTACGTGAGCGAGATCGCCCACACCCTCGACGACGGCCGCCCCGCCCTCCACGGCGGCGGCTTCTACGCCCGCTCCCATATCAACAGCGCCCTACTGCCGCGCACCGGCGCACGCCTCGGCGTGCAGGGCGCTCCCGCCGAGAACATCGACTACTACCGGCTGCTCGACGCCCCAGCCGAGGGCCAGGACGTCCGGCTCGGCGACACCGCGCTGCTCGCCTTCCGTACCCAGATCTTCGTCACCCGCTCGACCGTCGCCGTCGTCTCCGGACTCTCGTCCGGAACCCCGCGGCTGCGCGGGCTGTACGACGCCCAGGGCCGGGCCCTGTAAGGAGCACACCATGGCCAAGACCGTCATCGTCGTCGTCGACGGATTCGGCATCGGCGCCATGCCCGACGCGGGCACCCTGCGCCCCGGCGATCTCACCGCCGACACCTGCGGGCATGTCCTCGACCACTGCCGCGAGGCCTTCGGCCGCCCGCTGCGGCTGCCGGTGCTCGGATCGCTGGGGCTCGGACTCGTCCACCCGCATCCGGATCTCGCCCGCCGCACCCATCTGCCCGTCGCCGCGGGCCGGGCCGCCCTGGGCTACCCCGGCGCCGACACGTTCGCCGGCCACCAGACGATGATGGGTGCGGACTTCAGCCGGGTGACGGTGGCCCGGCTCGGCGACCATCTGGACGAGGTGACCACGGCTCTGGAAGCGGCCGGGCACCGCGTCGCACCGCTGGACGGCCGGCCGCTTCTCGTCGTCGACGACGCGGTGCTCGTGCACGACAACCTGGAAGCCGACCCCGGCATCAACTGGAACGCCTCCGGCCGCCTGGAGGACCTCCCCTTCGACGGGCCGGGCGGGATCCTCGCGATCGCCCGTACGGTACGCGCGGTCGCGCCGGTCGCCCGGGTCATCGCGGTCGGCGGTCATGCGGACGGCCCGCTTCCGCAGTTCGTACGCCTCGGCGACGCGGGCACCGTAGGCCTCGACACCCCCGCCACCGGCTTCTACCGCAACGGCGGTCTCGCCGTGCAGCACCTCGGCGCCGGTATCGACCACACCCGCCAGCTGCCCGACCTGGCCGCCCGCGCCGGAATCCCGGTCACTCTGGTGGGCAAGGCCGCCGACATCCTGGCCTGCGACGCGGCCGAGCGGCACCCGGCCGTGCAGACCGCGGACGTCCTCACCCACACCCTCGAAGCGGTACGCGCCCCGGGCGACGCGCTCGTCGTCGCCAATGTCCAGGAGACCGACCTGGCGGGACACCAGCAGGACGCCGAACGGTACGGCCGCCTGCTGGAGCAGGTCGACGCGGGGCTCGCCGCGCTCCTGGCGCTGCTCGACGCCCCCGGCGACCGGCTGATCGTCACCGCCGACCACGGCAACGACCCGACGATCGGGCACGCCTACCACACCAGGGAGTACGTCCCCGTGCTGATCCACCGGCCCGGTGCGGACGGTGTGGAGCTGCTGCCGGACGCGGGCAGCCTTGCGGATGTCGGCGCGACCGCCGCCGTATCACTGGCGCTCGACCCGGCGGGGCTGGCCAACGGGACGACGCTGCGGCCGGGGCGGCGCGCGGCCTGAGCATGCGGGGCGCACACGAAAGTGGCGCCCGCCGGGAAGGCGGGCGCCACTTTCGCGCATGGGCCGAGCGTGGAGCGTCAGCCCATGAACTTCTTGAACTCGTCCGGCAGTTCGAAGTTCTTGTCCTCCTGGGCCGGCAGACCGAACGCGCCGCCCTGCGCCGCCGCCTGCTCGCGGCGGGCCGCCGCAGCCTCCTCCTCGGCCTTGCGCTTCATCGGGTTGCCGCTCTTGCGCTTGCCCTTGGCCTGCTTGATCTGCTTCTTCTGGCGACCGGGACCGCCACCCATGCCCGGCATCCCCGGCATGCCCGGCATGCCGCCGCCCTGTGCCATCTTCGACATCATCTTGCGCGCCTCGAAGAACCGCTCCACCAGGTTCTTCACGGCGGACACCTCGACACCCGAACCCTTGGCGATACGGGCCCGGCGCGAGCCGTTGATGACCGTCGGCTCCTGACGCTCGTGCGGCGTCATCGACTTGATGATCGCGGCGGTACGGTCCACGTCCCGCTCGTCGATGTTGTTGATCTGGTCCTTGATCTGCCCCATGCCGGGCAGCATCCCGAGCAGCTTGGAGATGGAGCCCATCTTCCTGACCTGCTCCATCTGCGCCAGGAAGTCGTCGAGCGTGAAGTCCTTGCCCTTGCTGGACGCCAGCTTGGAGGCCATTTTGGCGGCCTCTTCCTGGGTGAAGGTCTTCTCCGCCTGCTCGATCAGGGTGAGCAGGTCACCCATGTCGAGGATGCGCGACGCCATGCGGTCGGGGTGGAAGGCGTCGAAGTCCTCGAGCTTCTCACCGTTCGACGCGAACATGATCTGCTTGCCCGTGACGTGGGCGATCGACAGGGCGGCACCACCGCGGGCGTCACCGTCGAGCTTGGAGAGCACCACACCGTCGAAGCCGACACCGTCGCGGAAGGCCTCGGCGGTGTTGACCGCGTCCTGGCCGATCATCGCGTCGACGACGAAGAGGATCTCGTCGGGGCTGACGGCGTCGCGGATGTCCGCGGCCTGCTGCATCAGCTCCTGGTCGATACCGAGGCGGCCCGCGGTGTCGACGATCACCACGTCGAACTGCTTGGAGCGGGCGTGCTCGATGGAGTCCTTGGCGACCTGGACCGGGTCACCGACACCGTTGCCCGGCTGCGGGGCGTACACCGCGACACCCGCGCGGTCGGCGACGACGCTCAGCTGGTTGACGGCGTTGGGGCGCTGGAGGTCACAGGCGACGAGCAGCGGCGAGTGACCCTGGCCCTTGAGCCAGACACCGAGCTTTCCGGCCAGGGTGGTCTTACCTGCACCCTGCAGACCGGCGAGCATGATCACGGTGGGCGGGTTCTTGGCGAACCGCAGCCGCCGGGTCTCACCGCCGAGGATGCCGACGAGTTCATCGTTGACGATCTTGACGACCTGCTGGGCAGGGTTCAGCGCCTGGGAGACCTCGACGCCGCGCGCCCGCTCCTTGACGTTGGCGATGAATGTGCGGACCACGGGAAGCGCGACATCGGCCTCGAGCAGGGCGATACGGATCTCGCGTGCCGTGGCGTCGATGTCCGCCTCGGACAAGCGGCCCTTGCCCCGGAGGTTCTTGAAAGTCGCGGCAAGGCGGTCGGAGAGAGTATCGAACACGGCGCTCGTCGGTCCTCAGGGTCGGGGTCGGGTGCAGGTCAGTCGTCCCCCAGGGTATCCGGACGCCGGGAAACACGAAGCCCTCGCCCGCATACTCGTGACGGACCAGGGCCTCTCCACGTGTTCGCGGAAGCTCAGCTCAGGGCCCGCTGCACCTCTCCGGCCAGCTCCGCGGCCCGTACATCGGCCAACGGCTCGCCGTCCGCCCCTGTGACATAGAACGCGTCCACCGCGTTCGCCCCCAGTGTCGACACATGCGCGCTGCGCACCCGCACCGCGCTCTGCTCCAGCGCCCGGCCGATCCGGTGCAGCAGCCCCGGGGCGTCCTGAGCCCGCACCTCGATCACCGTCGCCAGCCGGGAGCCGGCCGGTGCGACCGTCACCCGGGGCGGCGGGGCCTTCACCCCACGGCGCCGCGGATAGGCGGCTTCGCGTTCGGCGAGGCGGGCCTGGATGTCGAGGGAGCCGTCCAGGGCGCGTACGAGATCGGCGCGGAGCCGGGTGGCCTGGGGCAGGGAGCCGTATTCGGCCGCCACCCGCCAGCTGAGCAGCAGGACGTCGACGCACTCGCCGAGTTCGGTGGGGAGCTCGACGGCCCGCAGGTCGGCGGCGCGGACGGTGAGGCGGTGCAGGGCGAGTACTCCGGCGGCGGCGGGCAGGACGCCGGGGCGGTCGGGGACGGCGATGAGGAGTTCGACGCCGACGGGTTCCGGTTCGCCGTCCCCGTTCGCGGGTTCGGCCTGGGCGTGCAGGGCGAGCACGGGTTCCCCGGTGCGCAGTGCCTCGATGGCGAGGCGTTCCTGCTCGGCACTGGGTTCGGCCGGTTCGGGTTCGTCCGGGGCCTCGCCCGCGAGGACGGCGGCGACGCGCTTGACCAGGTCGGTGACGAGGGAGGCGCGCCAGGTGGACCAGGCAGCGGGCCCGGTGGCCAGCGCGTCGGCCTCGGTGAGGGCGTGCAGGAGTTCCAGCGTGGACGTGGTCCCGACGGCGGTGGCGACGGACCGGACGGTCGCCGGGTCGTCGAGGTCGCGGCGGGTGGCGGTCTCGACGAGCAGCAGATGGTGACGTACGAGGGTGGCGATGACGCCCACGTCGTGCTGGTCGAAGCCGATCCGGGCGGCGAGGTCGCGGGCGATGACCTCTCCGGCGACGGAGTGGTCGCCGGGCCAGCCCTTGCCGATGTCATGCAGCAGGGCGGCGACGAGGAGGAGGTCGGGGCGGCCGACGCGGCGGGTGAGGGAGGAGGCCCGGACGGCCGCCTCGACGAGGTGGCGGTCGACCGTCCAGGTGTGGACGGGGTTGCGCTGGGGCCGGCAGTGGACGCGTTCCCAGTCGGGCAGCAGCCGGGTGATCAGCCCTTCCGCTTCGAGGGCTTCCCAGACGGGGACGGTGGCCTCGCCCGCACCGAGCAGGGTGACGAGTTCCTCACGGGCCTCGGCGGGCCAGGGCACGGGCAGCGGGCGTGCGGTGGTGGCGAGGTGGCGTACGACGTGCCGGGAGATCGGCAGTTCGGACTGAGCGGCCGCGGCGGCCGCGCGCAGCACGAGCACCGGGTCGCGTTCGGGGCGGGCGGTGCGGGCGAGGACGACTTCACCGTCGGCCTCGACGACGCCGTCGGCGAGCGGGGTGCGCTCCGGGGCGGCGGCCTTGCCACCACCCAGCATGGCGCGCAGCCGGGGGCGCACGGACCGGGCGCGGAGCACGCGGTTGACCTCGCGCCAGGTGACATCGGTGGCGTACGAGACGGTGCGCGCGGCCTCGTACACCTGGCGCAGCAGTGCGTCGGCGTCGAGGAGGCCGAGGGCGGTGGCGACCTGGTCCTGTTCCTGGAGGGCGAGGCGGTCGGTGGCGCGGCCGGTGGTCAGGTGCAGGGCATCGCGGGCGTCGAGGAGTACGCGGCGGGCCTCGGCGAGGCCTTCGCGGGGCGCGTCGGCGACCCACGAGGCGGCGACGGCGCGCAGGGCGGTGGCGTCGCGCAGTCCGCCACGGGCCTCCTTGAGGTCGGGTTCGAGGAGGTACTGGAGCTCGCCCTGGCGTTCGGCCCGTTCGCGGCAGAGTTCATCGAGGGCCGGGAGGCGTTTGGGGGCGAGGTTGCGCCAGTCGGCGAGGATCGTCGTGCGCATCGCGGCGACCAGGCCGAGGTCTCCGGCGACGGGCCGGGCGTCGAGCAGCCCGAGCTGCACCTTGAGGTCCTCGTCCGCCGTCTTCCTGGCTTCGGCGGGGGTGCGTACGGAATGGTCGAGCGCGAGGCCGAGGTCCCAGACGGGGTACCAGATGCGGTCGGCGAGGGAGGCGATGGCGCCGGCGTCGGCATTGCCGTCGTGCAGCAGCAGGAGGTCGAGGTCACTGCGCGGGGAGAGTTCGCCGCGGCCGTAGCCACCGACCGCGACGAGGGCTGCGCCGCGGACGCCGGTCGCCTCGGCAGCGGCGGTGAACAGGGCGGTCAGCCAGTCGTCGGTGAGTGAGGCGAGGGCCGCACGGCGCGGCGGCCCGGACTGCGCCTTCTCCTGGAGGAGGCGCAGTCGGGCCGCCGCGTAGCCGCTGGGTCCCGAGTCTTCGGAATCGGTGGTCACTTCAGTGCTCGTCACCCAGCTGCCTTTCAGTTTGCGAGACCGTCGGTCAGAGTGCGTCCGGGCCGCGTTCACCCGTGCGGACCCGTACGGCTGTCTCGACGGGGACGCTCCAGACCTTGCCGTCTCCGATCTTGCCGGTTCGGGCGGCCTTCACCACGACATCGACGAGCTGTTCGGCGTCCTCGTCCTCGACCAGTACCTCGATACGGATCTTGGGGACGAGGTCGACGGTGTACTCGGCGCCCCGGTATACCTCGGTGTGACCGCGCTGGCGACCGTATCCGCTGGCCTCGGTGACCGTGAGGCCCTGGATGCCGAAGGCCTGCAGGGCCTCCTTGATCTCGTCGAGCCGGTGCGGCTTCACGACCGCCGTGATGAGCTTCATGCGTCCACCTTCTTGGTCTGCGCTGCTGCCGTCGAGTCCGATACCGCCGCGGACCCCGTGGTGCGCGGGGCCGCACCGCCGCCGGCGCCGCTGAAGTCGTACGCGGTCTCGGCGTGTTCGACCTGGTCGATGCCGGAGATCTCGTCGTCCTCGTCGACCCGCATGCCGATCGTCCTGTCGAGGAGGAAGGCGAGGACCGCGGAGACGACCAGAGAGTATGCGAGGACCGCGAAGACACCGACGGCCTGCTTGCCGAGCTGGTCGAGACCGCCGCCGTAGAAGAGGCCCTTGGCGTCGGACTGGACACCGCCGGTGGCGAAGAAGCCGATGAGCAGGGAGCCCACGACACCGCCGACGAGGTGGACGCCGACGACATCGAGGGAGTCGTCGTAGCCGAACTTGTACTTGAGGCCGACCGCCATGGCGCAGAGCACACCGGCGATGGCTCCGACGGCGATGGCGCCGAGCGGGCTGATCGCACCGCCGGACGGGGTGATGGCGACGAGACCGGCGACCGCGCCGGAGGCGGCGCCGAGGGTGGTGAAGGAGCCGTGGCGGAGCTTCTCGTATCCGAGCCACGCGAGCATCGCGGCGGCGGTGGCAACCTGCGTGTTGACGAACATCACCGCGCCGACGCCGTCGTCGTTGCCGAGCCACGAGCCGGCGTTGAAGCCGAACCAGCCGAACCACAGGAGACCGGCGCCGAGCATGACGAGCGGCAGGCTGTGCGGCCGCATCGGGTCCTTCTTGAAGCCGACCCGCTTGCCGATGACGAGGATCACGCCGAGGGCTGCCGCACCGGCGTTGATGTGGACAGCCGTACCACCGGCGAAGTCGATGACGCCGAGCTCGAAGAGCCAGCCGCCGGCGCCCCAGACCCAGTGCGCGACCGGGAAGTAGACGACGGTCACCCACAGGGTGATGAACAGCGCCCAGGAGGTGAACTTGACGCGGTCGGCGAGGGCACCGCTGATCAGGGCCGGAGTGATGATCGCAAACATCAGCTGGAAGACGGCGAAGACATAGACCGGGATCGTGTAGCCGTCCCAGAGCTGGGTGATACCGATCCCGCTGAGGCCCGCGAAGTCCGAGCTCCAGCCGATGAACGAGCCGATGTCGGTGCCGAAGGTGAGGCTGAATCCGTACAGCACCCACAGGATCGTGACGATCCCGAGGCTGATGAAGCTCATCATCAGCATGTTGAGGGTGCTCTTGACGCGGACCATGCCTCCGTAGAAGAAGGCCAGACCCGGGGTCATGATCATCACCAGGGCCGAGCAGATGAGCATGAACCCGGTGTTGGCGGCAGACAGCGTCGGGGCGTCTGCGGCAAGCGTCGTGATGCCTGGGGGCATCGGCGTCTCCTCGTCGTCGGTGCGGCCGCGTGCGGGCAAAACCTGCGGGACCACTTGCGGGACCACTGTGGAAAAGGTGCGGGCCGGTTATGCGCCATGAGGTTCGCCCAGCGCGGTTTCCGCCGATGCCGCACGATGTTTCGCCGCAGTGACGAAGAGGTGTGTCGTGTTACGTCCCCATGAATCGTGAGTGGCGTATCCGGGGCCGGGCCTACCCTGCGGCCGGGGCCGCATACGGTGCGGTTACGACTCTGGAGTACGGGAACGGGAACGCGAACCGGCCACGCCGATCACCCACTGACCTGGCAAGGGGGAGCCGAGATCGGTCTGTGCGGGGTGCTCGTCGTGGCCGGAGTGCTGGGTGCCCGGTCAGATCGCTTCAGCGGTCTCGGGCAGCTGTTCGGTGAGCAGATCGGTGAGCCTTGCGACCTCGGGAATGTCTCCGAAGTCCCTGGCAGCGGTGTCGACGGTCTTGCGCAGCCGGGTGTTGACGCGCTCGGAGCGGACCTTCTTGGCGACCCGCAGGGCCTTTTCGGCCAGCAGCGTGGACTGTTCGGGTTCGCGCTTGAGGAGGTGCACCGTGGCGAGACCGACCAGGTTCAGTGCGTACGACCGCTGGTGCTCGTCGTCCTCGCCGAAGAGCTCGACGGCCTTCTCCATGATCGGCTCGGCGAGCGAGGCGTACGTGGGGCTCCGGCCGGCGACATAGGCCAGGTCACGGTACGAGTGGGAGTTCTCGCCGTTGAGTTCGGCCTCGGAGAAGAAGCGGATCCAGTCGGGCTCGGGCTCGCCGTCGATCCCGGCGTCGAGGAAGGTGTCCTCGGCCATCCGGACGGCCCGCTTGCACTTGCTGGGCTGGCCCATGTTGGCGTAGGCGCGGGCCTCCATCGCATACAGCATGGCCTGGGTGCGCGGGGTGGCGCAGTCCCGGCTGCCGTACTGCGCGAGATGGATGAGTTCGAGGGCGTCGTCGGGCCGTCCCAGGTGGATCATCTGACGGCTCATGCTGGACAGGACATAACTGCCCAGCGGTTTGTCCCCGGCTTCCTTGGCGGCGTGCAGCGCGAGGACGAAGTACTTCTGGGCGGTGGGCTGGAGGCCGACGTCATAGCTCATCCAGCCCGCCAGCTCGGCGAGTTCGGCCGCGCACCGGAAGAGCCGCTTGGCCGTGGCCACGGGCTGCGGTTCCTGCAACAGGTCGGTGACCTCGTGGAGTTGGCCCACGACAGCCTTGCGTCGCAGGCCGCCGCCGCACTGGGCGTCCCACTGGCGGAACATCACAGTGGTGGACTCCAGCAGGTCGAGCTCGGGGCTGGAGAGGCGGGAGGGGCGCCGGTCCGCCGCGGACGGCCCCGGATCCGCCGGGGCCGCGGCGGCGACCGGCACCAGCCACCGCTGCATGGGCTCGATCAGGGCCGGGCCCGCGGCGAGGGCGAGCGAGGTGCCCAGGAAGCCGCGGCGGGCGAGCATCAGGTCGCTGCGGGAGAACTCGCTGAGCAGCGCAACGGTCTGCGGGCCCGCCCAGGGCAGGTCGACACCGGCCACCGACGGTGACTGATGGGCGGAGCGCAGCCCGAGGTCCTCGACGGCGACGACGGTGCCGAAGCGCTCCGAGAAGAGCTCGGAGAGGATGCGCGGAATCGGCTCACGCGGCTGTTCGCCGTCGAGCCAGCGCCGGACCCGGGAGGTGTCCGTGCTGATGTGGTGGGCGCCCATCTGGCGCGCCCTGCGGTTCACCTGCCGTGCCAGCTCGCCCTTCGACCAGCCGCTGCGCACGAACCATGATCCCAATTGCCCGTTGGGGCGCTTACCGGCATTCGAATCGCCTGCGCCGCTGCCGCTCACTGGAACGCCCCCATCCCGCTGAATACGTGTCGCGCGAACCACTATCAGAATGCCGTGGGCCCAAGCCGTCCGTACGGCGGTTGCGCACCATCGAACAGGAAATCGACTTGCCTCCGGCATACCCGTCGGCGCACATACTTCCATGGTTCGTGTACCGACGGTAATCCTACGATCACCCGCCCGGCGAGCGTGATTACAGAAACGCCACCATTCGCCACCCCATCGAATGAACGCGTTCACCGTCGGGCGCGATTCACTTGACAGACGGCGATCAGTAGCAGACGCAGTGACGCACACCGGGGCGCGCGGACCGTGTCGCACCACCTGAGGTTCATGCGTGCGCTACCCGGTCGGCGGGGCGACGGAATGTAACGACCGCACTCCGCGTCGTAACCACCGGCGAGCCGGACCCGTTGGAGGGGGCATGGGCTTCACGATCGGCGGCATCCGTGAGATGCGATCCGGCGCACGGCGTCGAGGCCGTACGGCCGAGTGCACCGCGGTGGCCGAATACACAGGGCTGTGGGGCTGGGCCGTCGCGCCGGGAGCGCGGGCCGCGGCCGGCCGCTGCTCGTGCGGCGACAGCGGCTGCGCCTCCCCGGGCGCACATCCTCTGGACTTCGCCGACGAGGTGCCCGCCGGCGCCACGCTGGCCATGGCGGCGAGCGCGTGGGCCGAGGTGCCGGGCGCGTCGATGCTGCTGCCGGTGGGGCGCACGTTCGACGTCCTCGATGTCGCCGAACCGGCCGGGCGCCGGGCACTGGTACGGCTGGAGCGGATGGGGCTGCCGCTCGGCCCGGTGGCGGTGACACCGTCCGGGCGGGCCCAGTTCTTCGTCGCGCCGGGCGCCGCCGCCGAACTTCCGCAGCTGCTGTACCGGATGGGCTGGGACGACGCGGATCTGGACCTGCGGGCACTGGGCCCCGGCCGCCACGTCACCGCCCCGCCGTCCGACGAGGGCGGTCTCGGCCCGGTCCGCTGGCTGCGTCCACCGGCGCTCGACACGTCGGGCAGGCCGCCGCAGGCGCGGCTGCTGCTCGGCACGCTGGCGTACATCTGCCATCGCTCCCGGGGCCTGAAACCCAATTGCCGGACGGGCTCGAAAGCGAACCCGTCCGGCAATTGAGGACGAAACGGCGATCGGGCGGACCCGAGGGCGTCAGTCGCCGATCAGCGCATCGACGAACGCCTCCGGCTCGAACGGAGCCAGGTCGTCCGGACCCTCGCCCAGACCCACCAGCTTCACCGGTACGCCCAGCTCACGCTGGACGGCGATGACGATGCCGCCCTTTGCGGTGCCGTCCAACTTGGTGAGGACGATGCCGGTGATGTCGACGACCTCGGCGAACACCCGGGCCTGAACCAGGCCGTTCTGCCCGGTCGTGGCGTCGAGGACGAGCAGGATCTCGTCGAGCGGGCCGTGCTTCTCGACGACGCGCTTGACCTTGCCGAGCTCGTCCATGAGCCCGGTCTTGGTGTGCAGCCGGCCGGCGGTGTCGATGAGTACGACGTCAGCGCCCTCGGCGATGCCCTCCTTCACCGCGTCGAACGCGATCGACGCCGGGTCGCCGCCCTCGGGCCCGCGGACGGTGCGGGCACCGACGCGCTCGCCCCAGGTCTGGAGCTGGTCGGCGGCGGCGGCACGGAACGTGTCGGCGGCGCCGAGCACGACACTGCGGCCGTCGGCGACGAGGACCCGGGCCAGCTTGCCCGTGGTGGTGGTCTTGCCGGTGCCGTTGACACCGACGACCATCACGACGCCCGGGGTGTCGACACCGCTCTCCGTCTTGACCGCACGGTCGAAGTCGGTGCCGAGCAGGGCGAGGAGCTCCTCGCGCAGCAGTGTGCGCAGCCCCTCGGGGGTACGGGTGCCGAGGACGCGGACGCGCTCGCGCAGCCGCTCCACCAGCTCCTGAGTGGGTGCGACGCCGACATCGGCGGTGAGCAGGGTGTCCTCGATCTCCTCCCAGGTGTCCTCGTCCAGGTTGTCGCGGGACAGGAGCGTGAGAAGCCCCTTGCCAAGGGTGCTCTGCGAGCGGGCGAGCCGGGCGCGCAGCCGTACGAGACGGCCTGCGGTGGGCTCGGGGATCTCGAGCGCGGGGGCAGCGGGTACCTCCGGCTCGGCGACTGCCGGGGCTTCCGCGACGGGAGCCTGGGCGTCGGGGGGACCGGCCTCCTCGATGGTGCGGCGCGGTTCCTCGCGCGGTGTCTCGGCTTCCTCGCCGACATGAGGTTCGGCGGGAGGAGTGAGGGTCGGCGTGCTCGACGGTGCCGGGGGCAGCTGCTTCTTCTTGCGGCCGCTGACCACGAGCCCGCTGACCAGGCCGGCCACGACCAGGGCGGCGATGACTACAGCAAGGATGACGAATTCCATAACCCACCCAGTATCAGTCACGGCCGCGCCCGCGGGGGCCCCGGAGGATCACCCCGGAATCCGACAGGGCGTTATGCACCTTTTGGCGGTAACGGTACGATCCCGTTCGTGGAGACCCGCGGCCTGGAACCTGTCCCCGACAGCGAGCGCACCGGTCGGGTCCGCACCCTCTTCCCCACCTGGGCCGCCGCCAATATGACCGTCCTGCTGCTCACCGTGGGCGCGGGGCTGGTCGTCTTCAGCGGCCTGAATCTCTGGCAGGTGCTGATCGTCGCGGTCACAGCGCCCGTCGTCAGTTACGGACTGGTCGGCCTGGTCTCGGTCGCCGGGCAGCGGGGCGGCGCGCCAGGCATGGCGCTCTCCCGGGCCGTCTTCGGACAGCGCGGCAATCTGCTGCCCGGTGCGCTGATCTGGATCGCCCGCTGGGGCTGGGAGGCCGTGAACGCGGTCACCGGTGCGTACGCCCTGCTGGCCGTGCTCGATCTGCTGTTCTCCGTCCGATCCACCACAACGCTGGTCATGGCGGTTCTGGTGGCCTTCGTGGCGAGCAGCTTTCTGGTGTCCGGGCTCGGGGCGGGCGCACTGCGTGCGTGCTCCACCTGGTCGGCGTACCTCTTCGGCGGGTTCAGCGTCCTCGTGCTGATCCATCTGGGGGCCGGGACCGACTGGCGGGCCGTCATGGACAGACCGGCCGGACCGACGGCGCCCATGATCGCCGGGATCGGCACCCTGGCGGCCGGCGGCATCAGCTGGGTGCCGTCCGGCCCGGACTTCACCCGCTATCTGCCGCGCACCACTCCCTGTCGGGCGGTGGTCGGGGCGACCGTGGGCGGAGCGGTGCTCGTCTCGCTCCCGCTGGTACTGATGGGTGCAGTGATGGCGGTGGCCACTCCTGGCCTGGCCACCAGCAGCGATCCGGTCTCCTTCATCGGCACGCTGCTGCCGGACTGGATCTCGGTGCCGTATCTGCTGATCGCCATGGTGGGAATGGTGCTGATCAACGCGATGTCGATGTATTCGGCCGGTTTCACCACGCAGACGCTGGGATTCATGATCCCGCGCACCTGGGCGGTCGGGCTGAATGCCGCCATCAGTCTCCTTCTCGGCGGGTTCCTGATAATGGCGACGAGTGGCTTTATCGATCTGTTCGTCTCCTTTCTGACGTTGCTCGCGGTGACGTTCTCCGCCTGGATCGGCGTCTTCGGCGTGGATCTGCTGCGGGGGCGTACATACGATGCGGCGGCCCTGCTGGACACCACTCCCGCCGGTGCCTACTGGTACACCGGCGGCTTCTCCGTGCCCGCCGTGGCCGCGTGGGGTTCGGGGCTGGTGGTCGGGCTGCTGCTGACCGGCGTGGAGTGGTTCACCGGCCCGCTCGCCACCACCTGGATCGGGCGCCACGGCCTGGGCTGGGCGGCCACCATCGTCGTCTCCGGTGCCCTGTACGCCCTGCTGCCGCGCCCGGCCAAGGCGCGGTGACGGCATACCCCTACACTTCTGACGCCATGTCAGCTACTGTCCCGGCGCGCCAAGCCCGCCCGGCGAAAAGGGGACACCCGTCATGGCCTTCACAGTGGTCCGGTTCAATCTCGTCGATCCCGCCGCCACCCCCGAGTCCCTCTCGGCCCGCTACCGTGCGGCGCTGGAGATGGCCGCGTACGCCGACGGGCACGGCGTCGACACCGTGCAGACCGAGGAGCACCACGGAGCCGCCGACTCCTGGCTGCCCTCCCCCTTCGTCTTCGCAGGATCGGTCTTCGGCGCCACGAACCGGATCGCGGTCACGGTCTCGGCGATCATCGGCCCGCTGCACGACCCGCTACGGCTTGCGGAGGACATCGCGGTCCTCGATCTGCTGAGCGGGGGGCGGCTGGTGACGGTCGCGGGCATCGGATACCGGCCCGAGGAGTACGAACAGGCCGGCGTCGAGTGGGGCAGGCGCGGCCGGCTCCAGGACGAGCTGCTGGAGACCTTGTTGCAGGCGTGGACCGGCGAGCCGTTCCCGTACCGCGGCCGTACGGTCCAGGTCACTCCGCGCCCGTACACCCAGCCGCATCCGCTGCTGCTGGTGGGGGGCAGCTCGCGGGCGGCGGCGCGGCGGGCGGCCCGGCTGGGGCTGCCGTTCTTCCCGAGCGCCCATCTGCCCGAGCTCGAGGCGTACTACCACGAGCAGCGCGCGGTGCACGGCACGGAGGGTTTCTGCATGATGCCGGCGGCCGAGACGCCGTTGCTTCATGTCTCGGAGGATCCCGATCGGACCTGGGCCGACTACGGTCACCACTTCCTGCACGAGGCACGGACGTACGCCTCCTGGCAGTCGAAGGACATCCGCTCGGCCGTACGCTCGGCGGCCACGACGGTGGCGCAGCTGCGGGACGAAGGGGTCTACCGGGTCGTCACCCCGCAGCAGCTGGCCGGACTGGAGGCGGACAGCCTGGTGCTGCATCCGCTGTGCGGTGGGATGCCGGTCGAGGAGGGGTGGCGCAGCCTGCGGTTGTTCTGCGACGCAACCGCACGATGACGTAGGCGGATGCGCGCGTCCCCGGCTCGCGGGCGCGGGCCGGGGACGCGTGGTCGAGGAGAGGGGCAGCGGGGATTAGCCCATCTCCTCCAACGCCTTGCCCTTGGTCTCCTTCACGAACTTGAGCACGAAGGGGATCGAGAGCACGGCGAAGCATGTGTAGATGATGTAGGTGCCCGACAGGTTCCAGTCGGCCAGGCTCGGGAAGCTGGCGGTGATCGCCCAGTTGGCGATCCACTGGGCGGAGGCGGCGACACCGAGTGCGGCGGCGCGGATCCTGTTCGGGAACATCTCGCCGAGGAAGACCCAGACCACGACGCCCCACGACAGGGCGAAGAAGAGTACGAAGACATGGGCCGCGACGAGGGCGACGACGCCCTGGGCGGTCGGGAGTTTGCCGTTGACCAGATCGGCGGAGAAGGCCCAGGCCTCGAAGGCCAGCGCGATCGCCATACCGGCGGAGCCGGCCAGCGCGAGCGGTTTACGGCCGATACGGTCGACCAGGACCATCGCGATCACCGTACCGATGATGTTGACGATCGAGGTGGTGAACGACCAGAAGAACGAGTCGGTCGGGTCGATACCGACGGACTGCCACAGCGTCGCCGAGTAGTAGAACGCCACGTTGATGCCGACGAGCTGCTGGAAGATCGAGAGACCGATACCGACCCAGACGATCGGCAGGAAGCCGAAGCGGCTGCCGAGCAGGTCCTTGAAGGTGGACTTGTGCTCGCGGTGCATGGCCGTCTCGATCTCCAGGACGCGGGCGTCCAGGTCGACGGTCTTGCCCTCGACCTCACGGAGGATCTCCCGGGCCTGGTCCTTCTTGCCGACCGAGATCAGGAACCGCGGCGACTCGGGGATCGCGAACGACAGCAGCCCGTACAGGAGCGCGGGAACGACCATCACACCGAGCATCCACTGCCAGGCCTCCAGGCCGCCGATCGTGCCGCGCTGCTTGCCGTCGGCCATCTGCAGGATGCCGAAGTTCACCAGCTGCGAGATGGCGATGCCGATGACGATCGCCGCCTGCTGGAAGGAGCCGAGCCGGCCACGGTAGGCGGCCGGCGACACCTCGGCGATGTAGGCCGGGCCGATGACCGAGGCCATACCGATGGCGAAGCCGCCGATGATCCGCCAGAAGGCAAGATCCCAGAGGGCGAACGGGAGCGCGGAGCCGATGGCGCTGATGGTGAACAGCACCGAGGCGATCCGCATGCACCGGATGCGGCCGATCCGGTCGGCGATACGGCCCGCCGTGGCGGCGCCGATGGCGCAGCCGATCAGAGCGATGGCGATGACCTGGGCCAGGGTTCCGGAGCCGATGTCGTAGCGGTCCCGGATCGCCTCGACGGCGCCGTTGATCACGGCACTGTCGTAGCCGAAGAGGAAGCCACCCATCGCAGCGGCTGCCGTGATGAAGATGACATGGCCGAGGTGTTCCGGATGGGCTGCTCGGGCTCCGGATCCTGGTGTCTGCGATGTGCTGGTCACATGAACTCCTGGTGCCTGGCCGCGTCGTCAGGCGTGGGGGGCGAGTCGTCAGGCGTGGGGGGCGAACTCTTCTCAAGTGGCGCACAACTTTTCAGCCGCCACCACTTGAAGCTAAAAATGACGTTTCAGAGAGTATGTGTTCAAGTTTCGAAGTCAAAAATCGAGCATGGCCCGCTTCTACTCAGGACCACCCAAAAGGTGCGTTGAAGGTTTGAAGAATGAGTAAAGCTTCAGCGCAGTCGCTGGCTGATGACCTTGGAGACCCCGTCACCCTGCATCGACACGCCGTACAGCGCGTCGGCGACCTCCATCGTCCGCTTCTGATGCGTGATCACGATGAGCTGCGAGCTCTCCTGGAGCTCCTCCATGATCCGGATCAGCCGCTGCAGATTGGTGTCGTCGAGTGCTGCCTCGACCTCGTCCATCACGTAGAACGGGCTCGGCCTCGCCTTGAAGATCGAGACCAGCAACGCGACGGCAGTCAGGGACCGCTCGCCGCCCGACAGCAAGGAGAGCCGCTTGACCTTCTTGCCCGGCGGGCGGGCCTCGACGTCGACACCGGTCGTCAGCATGTTGTCCGGATCGGTCAGGACGAGCCGGCCGTCGCCGCCCGGGAAGAGCCGTGAGAAGACGCCCTCGAACTCGCGGGCCGTGTCCCGGTACGCCTCCGTGAACACCTGCTCGACCCGCTCGTCGACCTCCTTGATCACCAGCATCAGATCGGCCCGGGTCTTCTTGAGGTCTTCGAGCTGCTCGGAGAGGAACTTGTGCCGCTCCTCCAACGCCGAGAACTCCTCGAGGGCGAGCGGATTCACCTTCCCGAGTTGCTGGTACGCCCGTTCGGCGGACTTCAGCCGCTTCTCCTGCTCGGCCCTGACGAACGGCTTCGGCTGGTTGCGCGGGTGCTCCGGGTCCTCCGGCAGCTCCTCGCCCTCCGCGGCCGGCGACGGCGGCACCAACTGGTCGGGGCCGTACTCGCCGACCAGCCCGGCCGGCTCCACGCCCAGCTCCTCGAGGGCCTTCGCCTCCAGCTGCTCTATCCGCAGCCGCTTCTCGGCGCCCAGCACCTCGCCGCGGTGGACGGTGTCGGTCAGCTTGTCCAGCTCGCCCTTGAGCTCACGGCCGTGGCCGCGCTCGGCGGTCAGCTCCCGCTCACGCTCCGCCTTCGCCGCCTCGGCCGCGACCCGCTCCTCCTCGGCCCGTACGACGGACACCTCGACGTGAGCGAGAAGCTGACGGGCGCCGGACGCGACGGCGGAGGCGACCGCGGCCTCGTGGCGCAACCGGGTGCGGCGCTGCTCGGCGCGGGCGCGGGCCTCGCGTTCGGCACGGGCGCCGCGATCGAGGGAGTCGGCGCGTCCGGCGAGCCCCTTGACGCGTTCCTCGTGGGTGCGGACCTGGAGGCGGGCCTCCATCTCGGTCTGGCGTGCGTTGGCCCCGTCCGCGGCGAGCCGGTCGCGCACGGAGTTGTCGGGCTCCTCCTCGACCGGCATCTCCTCGGCCACGAGCAGCCGCTCGGCCAGCTCCTCGGCCTCCTCGGTCGCCCGCTCCAGGGCGTCCTGGGCGCGAGCGGCGGAGGCGGCCGACCGCTCGGCCTCACCCGCGGCGCCGCGCGCCTGCCCGGCGAGCCGCCCGAGTTGCTGGGCCACTCCGGACTTCTCCCGCTCGGCGGCCCTGCGCCGTTCCGCCAGCTCCTCGACGAGTTCGGCGCAGGCGCTGCGCCGCTCCCCCGCGAGTCGCTGGGCCTCGGCCAACTCGGTGCACCGAACGGCCAGTTCCGCCAGCTCGGCGGCGGCCTCGTCGACGGACGCCTGCACTTCGAGAAGACTGGGCGCGCCGGCGGACCCACCGTGCGCGAAGTGGGCCCCCAGAACATCCCCCTCGCCGGTCACGGCGGTCAGCTCGGGATGCGTGGCAACGAGATCCTCGGCGTCCTCCAGCGTGGGGACGACCACCATGCCCCGCACGAGCCCGCGCACGGCGCCCATCAGCTCGGCGGGACCGCGAACAAGATCGGCCACGGCCGGCGGGGCGTCCGGACCCGCCGCGCGAAGCGCCGGGCCGGACGCCCCGGCAAGCCCGGCAACACCGTGTGCCGGGGTGTCCTGCCCCGGTACGTGCCCCGCGCCCGCCGCGCCCCCCAGCAGCAACGCCGCCCGCCCCGCGTCCTGCTTGCGCAGCAGGCGGATCGCGTTCGCTGCCGTGGCCGGATCCGTCACGGCCACCGCGTCCGCCGCAGCGCCCAGCGCCGCTGCCACCGCCACCTCGTGGCCCGGGGCCACCGTCAGGAGTTCCGCGGCCGGGCCGAGCAGACCCGACAGGCTGTCCTTCGAGGCGAGCAGCACCCCCGTGCCGTCCTTGCGGCGCAGGCCCAGGGCCAGTGCCTCGTGGCGGGCCGCTACCGCCGCCCGCTTGCGCTCCGCGCCGGTGGCGGCCTCCCGGGCGGCCGAGAGGGCCGCATCCGCCTCCGCCAGCTCCCGTCTGGCGGCGTCGTGGCGCTCGCCCAGCTCCGCGTCGCCCGCGTCCAGGCCCTCCACCTCGGCCTTGAGCTGCTCGTACTCCTCCTGCGCTGCGACCGCCCGCTCCTGCGCCTCGTCGCGCGAGGCGGCCAGCCGGTCGATCTCCGCCTGCGCCGAACCGGCCCGGCTCCGCGCCGCGTTGACCTGTCCGGTCAGCCGCGCCAGACCTTCGCGCCGGTCCGCGATGGCTCGGGCCGCGTCCTTGAGCCTGCGTTCTTCGGCAGCCAACTCCCTTTCCAGTTCGGCCCGGTGGGCGGCGGTGTCCTCCAGCGCGTGTTCCGCCGCTTCCAGCGCGGCCTCCAGCTCCGCCTCCTGCTCACGGATCCGGGCGGCCTCGCGCTCCATGTCCTCCGGGTCGCGACCGCGCCGCTCCTCCTCCGGTGCGGCGGTGGCGCTCTTCACCCGGGCGTCGGCGAGCGAGATCGTGCCGCGTACCCGCTCGGCCAGCTGCGAGAGCTCGTACCAGGTCTGCTGGGCGCGCTGCAGCCGCGGCGCCAGCCGCCGTACCTCGTCCTCCAGCTCCGCCTCACGTGCCAGAGCCGCCTTGAGCTCCGCCTCCGCCGCTTCCCGGCGCTGCTTCAGCGCGGCTTCGTCGGCGATCTCACTGCGCAGCGCGTTGCGCAGCCGCACCAGGTCGTCGGCGAGCAGCCGCAGCCGGGCGTCGCGCAGATCGGCCTGGATGACGGCGGCCCGCCGGGCCACGGCCGCCTGCCGGCCCAACGGTTTCAGCTGCCGCCGCAGTTCGTCCGTCAGATCCTGGACGCGGGCCAGGTTGGCCCCCATCGCGTCCAGTTTCCGCAGCGCCTTCTCCTTCCGCTTGCGGTGCTTGAGCACGCCTGCGGCTTCCTCGATGAACGCGCGCCGCCCCATCGGATCGGCATGGAGTACGGAGTCCAGCTGGCCCTGCCCGACGATGACGTGCATCTCCCGGCCGATACCGGAGTCCGAGAGCAGTTCCTGGATGTCGAGGAGCCGGCAGGTGTCGCCGTTGATCTGGTATTCACTGCCGCCGTTGCGGAACATGATCCGAGTGATCGTCACTTCGGCGTATTCGATGGGCAGTGCGCCATCCGCATTGTCGATGGTCAGCGACACTTCGGCGCGTCCGAGCGGCGGCCGCCCGGTGGTGCCGGCGAAGATCACGTCTTCCATCTTGCCGCCGCGCAGGGATTTGGCTCCCTGCTCACCCATGACCCAGGAGAGCGCATCCACCACATTGGACTTGCCGGAACCGTTGGGACCGACGACACAGGTGATCCCCGGTTCGAACCGCAGGGTCGTGGCGGAGGCGAACGATTTGAAACCACGCAGGGTCAGGGCCTTGAGATGCACGCCGCCGGACTCTACCTTTCGCTCTCGGTTTCGCTGATGAAGGTGCAGGGCACATCAGACGGTAAGGGAAGGGGTGTACGTCCGGGGGCGGTCCGGCGCAGGTCCGCGAGACAAAGAAAGAAGGGACGCCGAGGCGCCCCTTTAAATCTTGCTGCTGTGCTGCGTGACGGATCAAGAACGTGACGGATCAATAGCGCGACAGATCAGAGCGATGATCTTCAGTGATCCGGTGACGATCCGGTGATGAACTCAGACGGCTGACGCAAGCAGCCCGACCGGCCCCTGTGGGCCTTCGGTCAGGTCAGCGCCGGCTCCGCCTGGGGTACGTCGATGTCGATGCTGTCGAGCAGCGACTCTTGGTGCTGGGCGGCGGCGTTGAGCGCGTCGTTCTCGTCCTGAATCCGTACGAGCTCGGATTCAAGATCCTGGACGCGCTGCTGAAGCCGTCGCATCTCGGCGAGGAGTCGCGGGTCGGAACCGCCGACGTAACCGAGAAGCGCCTTTGCCATGATGGATGGTCCTCCACACTGAGTGACCGACCGATGCGGTGTGGGTCGTGAGGGAATCGCACCCGCGGTGCTCGGCAGTGCTCTGTCATCACTGCGGTTCTGCTGCCAACCAGCTCTGCCAAACAGCTAAGGTGCGCGGGGTTTTCAGCGTCTCACCAAAAAGTTTGACGGTCAACACGATCACACCCCGTAAAGGCGGGCGTCCCTGGGGCGCGCGGCTTGACGATCATGCGGCGCGACTCTCCTGCGGGGCCCTGAAGGGCGTGGAGATCATCCTTACTGCCGCAGCCTGGCATGCCAACCGATTCTTGGCAACCACCCGGTCCTTCCGCAGGTCATTTCATGTGTACGCGGATCACTGGCGCACACCGTCACCCCTCGCCGCCCATCGAACACGGTCCGAACACGGCCCCGAATTCGGTCGGCATTCGGATCACGATCAGCGGATGGCAAATCCCTCGTAACCACCGCGCGGGGTGTCCCAGATCTCAGTGACTCCGTCCACGCGGCCGGGTGTGTCGTCGGACCGCAGCCACTCCAGCAGACGGTGGCAATTCTCACGTTGCCCTTCGGCGACAACCTGCACCCGACCGTCGTCGAGATTGAGGGCGAATCCGGTGAGGCCCCCGATCTCCAAAGCATTTGCCCTGGTGAACCAGCGGAACCCTACTTGCTGCACTCGGCCGCGTACCCAAGCAGTGAGCCGCACGTCTTCGTTCATGCCGGAACGCTAACCGGCCAATTGCTCAACGGGCACTTCGGCCCCATAGGCCATGGCGTACAGTCCCGTCGCAATAGCCTCACCTGATCGGGTGAGGCATGTTGACGCCGGGAGTGGCGTCCAGATCGCCAGAAGGGGACAGCAGATGGGCCGCCATCGACGCTCCGCCGCAGGTCCCGAAGCAGGTCCGGCCGCCGACCCGTACAAGGCCGCGAACACCCGCCGCCACCGGGGCGCCCGCCGCAGGAAGCGGTCCGCCATGCAACTGCGTACCGGACTGGTCGGCGTCTCCGCGGCCATGGCCGTCGGAGCTGTCGCCGTGGCCTCCGGACTGCTGCCGGGCGGTGCCGGCTACCACGTGAGCGGCGGCACGGCCGCCGACCAGGTCCGCGCGGACGGGGCGCCGGACCTGCTGACGCAGGGCGGTTCCACCACGGCGCCGGCCGACCGCGGCATGTCGTCGGCCTCGGCCAGCCGCGGTACGGGGCGCTCCCAGGGGCCCGAGGGGTCGCGCTCCCCCAGTTCCTCGTCGACGCCGTCCGCCTCGCCTTCGAAGAAGGCCGAGCAGACCAAGCAGGCGGAGAGGACGGAAGAGAGCGCTGCTCCCTCGGCGGCCGACAGGACGGGCGCCGCCCCGGCAACCGAGACCCCGACGGCCAAGGCCTCCGCGACGACGAAGCCGTCGGCCGCCGCTCCGACCCGCCAGGCCTCGCCCCCGGCTGCCGGCACCTCCGCACAGGCGGCCGTGCTCGCCCTGGTCAACGAGGAGCGCGCGAAGGTCGGCTGCAGCCCGGTGACGGCCAGCGCCTCGCTCGCCTCACTGGCCCAGGACTTCAGTGACGACATGGCGGCCCGCGGCTTCTTCAGCCACACCGACCCGGACGGCCAGACCCCCTGGGATCGTGCCACCAAGGCCGGCGTGACGGGGCTCGGCGGCGAGAACATCGCCCGCGGCCAGGCCGACGCAGCGGCCGTGATGGCCTCCTGGATGAACAGCGAAGGCCACCGAGCAAACATTCTCAACTGCGACTACAAGACACTCGGTGTCGGAGTTCACTTCGGCTCCGGCGGCCCCTGGTGGACGCAGGACTTCGGCTTCTGAGATTTTCGCAGGTCGGCGACCCATCAGCTTCTTGGGCCGTCTCGGGGCCGTTATCGGCGACCGAGGCGGCCCGAACTGTGTCTACGGCCGCCCGCGTACGGGTCTCGCTCGACGCCATCAGATATGTGTAGGTCCGCAGCGTGAAGCCGGGTCATGGTGGCCGAGGTATTCACTGAGAGCCTTGACGCTCTCCCCCGCGTCCAGGAGTACGGACGCGTAGAGATGACGCAGCGCGTGCAATCCGTTATCCCGCCCGGTGACCACACCAGCAGCGCGTGGAGCAGGACGCCACTGGGGATCGCTGAACCGGTTGCGGTTCAGGGAGAGGCCCTCAGGACACCGGCCGATGAGCGACGCCGTGACCGGTGACCCGTCCAGCGTCTTCCAGGGCAACGTCACCTCGGCCGCGGGAAACCGTGTGCGCCGAGATTCGTCGCGGCGAGCGGCATGGAGACACTGGACATCATCAGTCGGTTGCAGGCATCCGGCGTCGACACCGCCACTCCACTCCTGACGCACTCCGGATCACCATGGACACCGGCCGAACCCGCTCCGCGAACCTAAGGGCTGTCCCATAACCCCTGGCGGGCGCACGACGACAGCTACGGCACCTCGCTGCGTTGTCGGAACGCCCGAATACGCCCAGTATGAGGACGCCCCTCCGCCTTGCGATGCACCGCATCTGACGCCGCGCGCTGATCCACCAGGGATTACGGGACAGCCCTTAGGTTCTCCGACTCACGACCAGTCCTGGTGAACGTTTCGACAGTGGCGTATTCCGCTTGGGTGGTAGCCCCCGCGTGGGTGGGAACACGGTGTAGCCGAGTCAGGTGACGTGCAGAGCGGAGCGGAGAGGGGGCGGTTAGCCTGAGCCGACCAGGAGCCCAGCAACGTCAGGGGTTACACGTGGCAAGGCTGGGAGCGTGGAAGTGGGTGGAGAAGCGGGGCCGCCTGCTGCCGGCCATCCTGCTTCTCATTGCCGCATCGATTGATCTCAGCACGCCTCGCACCGTCAGCGCTGCGGCCCTCTATGCGGCTGCGATCTTGTCGGCCGCTCCACTGCTGTCTCTGCGGGGCACCGTTCTCACTGGGGTGTTTGCGCTCCTCATCGACTGGATGATGTTCCGGTATTTCGGCTATCGCCGGAGTGCGATCGCCATCAGCGAGCTGATCATGATTGCGACAGTGACCGTGATCGCGGGCTTCCTCAATCGCGTCTTGTACCACCGGAAAATGCAGCTGGAGTCCGTACGTGACATTGCCGCGGCTGTTCAGCGTGCTGTCCTGCCACACCCTCCGGACAGAATCGGTCCGCTGCACTTTGCCGCACGTTACGAGGCTGCTCAGGCGGATGCGCAAATCGGCGGGGACCTCTACGTAGTGGTCGACACTCCGTTCGGCGTGCGCTGCGTGATCGGTGATGTGCGTGGCAAGGGGATGGGGGCAGTCAGGGCGGTCGCGCTCAGCATCGGGACTTTTCGGGAGGCAGCCCTGCACGAGCCCACCCTGACCGGTCTCGTGGAACGGCTGGAGCAGGCCCTCGTCCTCGAGGCTCAGCAGTTAGGGATCCTGACCGAGCTCGAAGGGTTCGTCACGGGCGTATTGGTCGAGTTCCCCCGGCGAGGAAACAAAGTTCGGTTGGTCAACCGCGGCCACCCGGCACCCCTGCTCATCGTGGGAGACACGGTGCAGTATGTCGAGCCCGGTAGGCGAAGTTTGCCCCTGGGCTTGGGGGCCCTCGACGCCGCCCCTGAGTGCGTCGACACGGTGACGTTCCCCGAAGGGGCCACTCTGCTGCTGTACACCGATGGCCTCATCGAAGCCCGGGACGAAACGGGTACCTTTTACGACCCTGTCGGCAAGTGCACGGAGCACTGCTATGCCGACCCGGATGCTCTTCTTGACGCTCTGATTGCCGACCACTGCCGACACATTGGTGGCCGGAGAACTGATGACATGGCGCTGCTGGCCATCACCCATGCATCCGACAACTCATGACCGATGAGCGCCCCGGACCCGCCGGACGCCCGCCCCGGAGCCTTCTCGCCTCACCACTTACGCCCGCACAGCGCACTCCCGAAGTGAGCACTGTGCGGGCGTAAGCTGTTTTCATGAACGAGAGCACCCGGCGGGACGGCGCCGACAGCCTGCCGTTCGACGTGTTCTCCCGGCAGTGCCCCTCGCGCGGCACGCTGGAACATGTCACCGGACGCTGGGGCAGCCTGACGCTGACCGCGCTCCACGATTCCGGTGCCCGCTTCAACGAGCTGCGGCGCCGGGTCGACGGGGTGAGCGAGAAGATGCTCTCCCAGACGCTTCACGCACTGGAGCGGGACGGGCTCGTCCACCGGGAGGCACAGCCCACCAACCCGCCGCGTGTCGACTACGAGCTGACCCCACTGGGTCGCGAGGTCGCCGACCGGCTGAGCGGGCTGATCCAGCTCGTCGAGGGGCGGATGCCCGAGGTGCTGGACGCCCGCAGCCGTTACGACGAGGCCCGCGGGAGCTGAGGGGCTCCGGCTCGATCGGCCGGATGCCGCTCAGGGCCGCGGCGGCCGCTGGCAGCGCGGGCAGAAGTAGCTGGAGCGGTTCATCCACGGGCGGCGGCGCATCGGCGTACCGCAGCGGTGGCAGGGCTCGCCCTCACGCCCGTAGGCGTCGAGCGACCGGTCGAAGTAGCCCGACTCGCCGTTCACATTGACGTAGAGGCTGTCGAAGCTGGTGCCGCCCTGGTCGAGCGCAGCGTTCATCACGTCGCGGACATGACCGAGCAACTCGGCGGACCTGGGCCGGGTCAGCGTCGCGGTGGGCCGGTCGTAGTGCAGCTTCGTGCGCCAGAGCGCCTCGTCCGCGTAGATGTTGCCGACGCCGCTGATCAGCGACTGGTCGAGCAGGGCGCGCTTGACCGTTGTACGGCGCAGCCGCAGCGCGGTGTGGAACGCGGCGTCGTCGAACGCCGGGTCCAGGGGGTCGCGGGCGATGTGCGCGATGGTGTCGGGCAGCCCGTCGGGGGTGTTCTCGTGGAGCGACAGCCCGCCGAAGGTCCGCTGATCGACGAAGCGCAGCTCGGTGCCGAGGGTGTCGTCGAAGCGGATCCGGATCCGCAGGTGCTTCTCGTCGGGGGCGTCCTGCGGCTGCACGAGCAGCTGGCCGCTCATGCCGAGGTGGCCGAGGAGCGAGGAGGACACCTCGTCCAGCGGCACCCAGAGGTACTTGCCGCGGCGCATGGCCCTGCCGAAGCGGCTGCCGCTGAGCCGGGCCGCGAAGTCCGTGGAGCCCGCGATATGGCGACGGACGGCGCGCGGGTGCAGGACCTCGACGTCGGCGACCGTGCGGCCGGTGATCCAGCGATCGAGACCGCGCCGTACGACTTCGACCTCGGGCAGCTCGGGCACGGTGCAGCTCCTTCAGATCCTTCGGAACAAGGTTACGTACCTGTCTTTGATTACGGACACGGAAAACCCCCCGGTGCACAAGGCACCGGGGGGTCGACGCGTCAGGCCGGAGCGACGTCCGTGGACGGCGACGGGTCGGCAGGGGTGTCGGCGGCCCCTCCGTCGGCGGCGGCCTTGGCCGCAGCTGCCCGTTCCTCCGCGGCGGCGTTGATCTCGCGCCAGGCGGACTCGGCCGCCTGCTGCTCCGCTTCCTTCTTGCTACGGCCGGTGCCGGTGCCGTACGAGACACCACCGACGCGAGCAGCAGCAGTAAAGGTCTTCTCGTGATCCGGGCCGGTCTCCGTGACGAGGTACTCGGGGACTCCGAGACTCTCGCTCGCGGTGAGTTCCTGGAGACTGGTCTTCCAGTCCAGGCCGGCGCCGAGGTTGGAGGACCTGTCGATCAGCGGGTCGAAGAGCCGGTGGACCAGCTCCGAGGCCGCACTGAGGCCCTGGTCGAGATAGACCGCGCCGATCACCGCTTCAAGGGTGTCGGCGAGGATGGACGCCTTGTCCCTGCCACCCGTGCCCTCTTCGCCCCGGCCGAGCCGGATGAAGGAGCCGAGTTCGAGGCCGCGGCCCACCTCAGCAAGTGCACGCGAGTTGACCACCGCGGCCCGCAACTTGGCCAGCTGGCCTTCGGGCAGGTCGGGGTGGGTGCGGTACAGCGTGTCCGTGACCACCAGGCCGAGCACCGAATCCCCGAGGAATTCGAGCCGCTCGTTGGTGGGCAGACCGCCGTTCTCGTATGCGTACGAGCGGTGGGTCAGCGCACGCACCAGAAGGGCGGACTCGAGGTGATACCCGAGCCGCCCTTCCAGAAGCGTGTGGGACGAGGCTGTGTTGACGTTGTCTGCCTGCTTCTTGGCGTGGGACAACTCAGACATCGGGCCTCTCACCAGCCGCTCAGACCTCGAGGACCTGGCGCTTGTTGTACGTGCCGCAGCTCGGGCACGCGATGTGCTGCAGCTTCGGCTCCTGGCAACGCTCGCACGAAACCAGAGTGGGGACCGCAGCCTTCCACTGCGACCGGCGGTGGCGCGTGTTGCTGCGCGACATCTTCCGCTTCGGAACAGCCACGGCTACTTCTCCTGCTTCTCGTCGACGCCCGCTTCGGCGCCGCCCATGTTGTCCTTCTCGCCGTCCGAAACGGTCTCGGCGAGTCCTTGCAATGCCGCCCAACGAATGTCGACGGCATCGTGGTGGTGACCGGGGTTCTCGTCCAGCCTGATTCCGCATTCGGAACACAGACCGGCACAGGACTCCCGGCACACCGGCTGCATCGGCAGTGCGAGCACCACCGCATCGCGCAGCACTGACTCGAGGTCGAACAGGCCGTCCTCGATGAAGAGCCTGTCCTCGTCGTCCTCGGCGTCGTCGGCCGGTTCCGCTTTGATGCGGCCCCGGTCATCGGCGTCAGGGTACGAGAACATCTCCTGGAAGTCCGCCGCAACCTCTTGGCGCAGCGGCTCCAGACACCTTACGCACTCCCCCTCGGCCGACGCACGGGCGGTGCCTGTGACAAGCACCCCTTCCATGACCGATTCGAGGCGGAGGTCCAGTTCCACCGGTGCGCCCTCCGGCACACCGATGACCCCGTCGATACCGAGGTCCTTGGGGGCGTCCACCGAGCGGGTCAGCCGCAGGAGGGCACCGGGACGCCGACCCAGCTCGTGCGTATCGAACACGAGAGGGTTTCGGTGGTCGAGGTGGCCGTTCAGGGCTTTTCCTGCTTTCGAAATCGTATGCATGGCGCATCGCGCACCGTGGGAGGGGCGGACCCGTTCGGAGTCGAAGCGGGCAGCCGGGATCGCAGTCCTACGCGCGACCGAAGAACCAGGATACTGGACGCGTCACCCTGCTCCCAATCGGGTCCGATTCCGGACCCGAATCGACCTGCATCGGTCAGCGCTCCTGCTCGTACCGGCGGAGCTGGTCGAGGTCGATCATGCTGGTGTCGAACAGGCTGGTCTCGTCGAGGGCGCTCTCCCCCTGCTGGTGAAGCCCCTGCTGCGGGAGGGGCTGGTGCTGCCAGCTGTCGTACCCCTGCGTCTGGCCCTGGTCGTAGCCCTGAGCCTGCAGCTGCGCGTGCCCCTGGTCGTAGCCCTGTTGCTGATAGGCGGCGTACGGGTCGGGCTGCTGCTGGTAGCCGTACATGTCCTGCTGGGGCTGCTCCTGGTACGCGTACGTCTCGGCGTAGCTCGGCTGGGCCTGCGTCGGGAAGTGCGGCTGGACCTGCTGGGGAACCGGCTGCGGCTCCGGGGTGGCGAGCTCGGCGAGACCGGCCCAGTGGTCCTCGTCGCTGGTGTGGCCCTGGCTGACCGCGGCGTCCTGGGCGGCCATGTGTGCGCCGAGCTCGTCGGTGGCGACCCGGCCGTGCAGCTTCTGCCGGCCGCGGCCGACCGCCTCCAGGGTCTTGGCCAGCACGGCCTCGAAGGCGCCGAGCTTGGTGTCGACGTATTCGTCGGCGCGGCGCTGCAGCGTCGCCGGGTCGGTGCTGCGCTCCGGGGCCTCGGCGAAGTCCGGGTCCTCGTACCCCTGCTCGTCGAAGGGCTGGCCGTGGCCGAGGAGCTTCTCACGGCCACGGTCGACGGAGCCGATCGTCTTGGTGAGGACGACCTCGAAGTTGGCGAGCTTGCTGTCGACGTACTCGTCGGCCTCGGCACGGACCTCGTCGGCCTCCCGGCGGGCCTCGTCGAGGATGCGGTCGGCCTCGGACTGGGACTGCCGGGCGATCTCGGTGTCGGAGACCAGTGAGCCGCGCTGGGCGTGGGCGGACTCGATGATCCGCTCGGCCTCCTGGCGGGCCTGCTCGACCAGCTGCTCCCGGCCGCCGAGGAGCTCCTGGGCGTGGGCGAGCGAGCCGGGGAGGGCCTCACGTACCTCTTCGAGCATCGCGAGCAACTCGGCGCGGTTGACCACGCACGACGCCGACATGGGCATGGACCGGGCGTTCCCGACCGCTTCGACGATCTCGTCGAGCTTCTTCTGCACGTCCACCGTGTGCTCGCCACTCTCTACTGCTGATTGGAGACGGACGGGACGACTGTACGGCCAGTCGGCGCCCGTCCGACACCTGGTGACGGGCTGTCAGTGGTTCACTCCTGGGCGAGCCGGTCCACCAGGGCCCGGTGGACCAGCGGCGGCAGCAGGTGCGAGACATCGCCGCCCCAGGTCGCGACCTCCTTGACCAGGGAGGACGACAGGAAGCTGTACGTGGGGTTGGTCGGCACGAAGAGCGTTTCGACACCGGAGAGGCCGTTGTTCATCTGGGCCATCTGCAGCTCGTAGTCGAAGTCACTGACGGCTCGCAGGCCCTTCACGATGGCCGGGATGTCGCGCTGCTTGCAGAAGTCGACCAGGAGGCCGTGGAAGGACTCGACCTGGACGTTGCCGAAGTCGGCGGTGACCTGGCGGATCAGCTCGATCCGCTCGTCGACCGTGAACAGGCCCTTCTTGGACTGATTGATCATCACCGCGACATGTACGACGTCGTACAGCTTCGAGGCGCGGCCAATGATGTCGAGGTGTCCATTGGTGATGGGGTCGAACGACCCCGGACAGACGGCGCGGCGCAACTTGAGTCCCTCGCTCTCCGGTGCGGTCATCGTGCGTCTTCGCACGTAGAGGCGGCGCGACCGTACCAAAGCGTTCCCTCGCCGTAGCGACGGGCCCGCAGTGGCTCGAATCCCTTGGGCCAGTTGAATTCTCCGCCTCTGGTGCTCCGTTCCACGGTGACGAGGGCATCGTCCGTGAGCCAGCCCTGGGCACGGAGTGTGAGCAGTATCTCGCCAAGATCGTCGTCGGTGACGACGTACGGCGGATCCAGGAAGACCACGTCGTACGGGTCCGCGGGCGCCGGTCCTGTCACGATCTGTTCGGCTTTGCCGGTACGGACTTCGGCACCGGGCAGGCCGAGCGTACGGACGTTGTCCCGGACCGTGCGGGCGGCCCTGGTGTCCGCCTCGACGAGCAGGGCGTGGACCGCGCCGCGGGAGAGCGCTTCGAGGCCGACGGCGCCTGAACCCGCGTACAGATCCGCGATACGGATGCCCTCCAGGGTGCCGAGGAGCGCCTCCCAGGTGGAGAAGAGGCCTTCGCGTGCGCGGTCGGAGGTGGGGCGGGTGCCGGTGCCGGGCGGGACGGCCAGGCGGCGTCCGCCGGCCGAGCCGGCGATCACGCGGGTCATGGGTGTCTGAATCCTCGGGTCGGGGTGGCCCGCCGGGGTGGGGCGGGCGCCGTGCGTCCCACGATATGGCTTCGTGCCTGTCCGGGCCCGGGGGCCCCGGCGGACACGTGGGTCTCCCCCCGTCCTCAGCCGTTGTCGTCCGTCCTGTGCCTTGGCTGCCGTCTCCCCCTGCGTCCAGCCCGTGTGCTCAGCCCTTGTCGAGGTATTCCTCGCGCTCCTTGTCGAGCAGCGCGTCCAGGGCGGTGCGCAGCTCGGGCAGGTGTGTCAGCTCCGGGTCGGCGACGACGACGGCGACGGCCTCCTCGCGGGCGGCGGCGATGACCTCCTCGTCGTCGATGACGGTGAGCATCCGCAGGGACGAGCGGACACCGGACTGGGCCTGGCCGAGGACATCGCCCTCACGGCGCTGTTCGAGGTCGATCCGGGACAGTTCGAAGCCGTCGAGGGTGGCGGCGACGGAGGACAGGCGGGCGCGGGCGGGGCTCGCCTCGTGCGCCTCGCTGACCAGCAGGCAGAGGCCGGCGGCGGAGCCACGGCCGACGCGGCCGCGCAGCTGGTGGAGCTGGGAGACGCCGAACCGGTCGGCGTCCATGATCACCATCGCGGTGGCGTTGGGGACGTTCACCCCGACCTCGATGACGGTCGTCGCGACGAGGACGTCGACCTGGCCCGCGGCGAAGCGGCGCATCACGTCGTCCTTGTCGTCGGGGTTCATCCTGCCGTGCAGCACCGCGATGCGCAGACCGGCGAGGGCGCCCTTGGAGAGCTGCTCGGCGATCTCCAGCACGGCGAGCGGCGGGCGCTTGTCGCCGTCGTCCTCGGGAGGCTGCTTCTTGCCCTTCTTCTTCTCGGTCTCGTCGTCGGCGTCGTCACCGATCCGGGGGCATACGACGTACGCCTGATGGCCGTTCTCGACCTCCTCGCGGACCCGCTCCCAGGCGCGGGTGAGGAAATGCGGCTTGTCCTTGGCGGGGACGACATGGCTGGCGATCGGCGAGCGGCCGGCCGGCAGCTGGTCCAGCACGGACGTCTCCAGGTCACCGAAGACGGTCATGGCGACGGTACGGGGAATGGGTGTGGCGGTCATGACCAGCAGGTGCGGCGGCTGCTTGCCCTTGGACCGCAGGGCGTCGCGCTGCTCGACACCGAAGCGGTGCTGCTCGTCGACGACGACCAGTCCCAGGTCATGGAACTGCACCTTGTCCTCGATCAGCGCATGCGTGCCGATCACGATCCCGGCCTCGCCGGTGACCAGGTCCAGCAGCGCCTGACGGCGGGCCGCCATCCCCATGGAGCCGGTGAGCAGCACCACCTTCGTACCGAGGTCGGAGCCGCCCAGCATCCCTCCCTCGGCCAGCTCGCCCATCATTTCCGTGATGGACCGGTGGTGCTGCTGGGCCAGTACCTCGGTGGGGGCGAGCATCGCGGCCTGTCCGCCCGCGTCGACGACGGCGAGCATGGCGCGCAGCGCGACCAGCGTCTTCCCGGAACCGACCTCGCCCTGCAGCAGCCGGTGCATCGGGTGCTCGGTCGCCAGGTCGTCGAAGATCTCCTTGGAGACCTTCTCCTGGCCCTCGGTGAGGGTGAACGGCAGCTTGGCGTCGAATGCGTCGAGCAGTCCGCCGTGGGCGGGGACCCGCGCCACCGCCGGCAGCTGGGTGTCCGCGTACCTGCGGCGGGCGAGCGCGACCTGGAGGACGAACGCCTCGTCCCACTTCAGCCGGTCCCTGGCGTCGGCGACGTCCGCCTTGGTCTGCGGACGGTGGATCTTCAGCAGCGCCTCGGGCAGCGGGGTGAAGCCACGCCCCTCGCGCAGCGACGACGGCAGCGGGTCGACGGCATCCCCGGCGCTGGGCAGCACGGTGTCGACGGCCTTGGCGATCCGCCAGGAGTCGAGTTGCTTGCACGCCGGATAGATGGGCAGCAGCTTCCCGGCAAAGGCGTCCACCGCCTCCGTGGCCTCGTCGGTGTCCGTGGCGTCGAGCAGCTGGTAGGTGGGGTGGGCGAGCTGCATCTTCCGGTTGAAGACGGAGACCTTGCCCGCGAACATCGCCCGGCGTCCGGGCAGCAGCTCCTTGTGCGGCTTGTGCACGCCGTGGCCGAAGAAGACCAGCTGGAGCCGGCCGCTGCCGTCGGTGAGAGTCACCTCCAGGCGTTTGCCCCTGCCGTTGTTGAACATCATGATCCGGGCGTCGGCGACCTGGGCGACGACGGTCACATGCTCGTCCAGCGGGAGGTCGGCCAGCGCGGTCAGCTTGCCGCGCTCCTCGTACCGCCGCGGGTAGTGGTGCAGCAGATCACCGACCGTGTGCAGGTCGAGGTGTTCGGCCATCACCTTCGCGGTGGCACCGCCGAGCAGCTTCTTGAGGGGTTCGTCGAACGCAGACACGCGATCCATTGCACACCACACCACTGACAGAAGTCGCCCGCACCACCGGAATCCCCTGGTCCCAAACGCCTTCGCGCCCCTGGGACCGGTCCCCCGCTCCTCGCTCGCGATCACCCATGGGATCGCCCGACCCGCGCCGTCGCCCGTCCCTCCACCGGCGCGACGATGACATCCGAGACCTCAGCGAACTCCGCGTCCCCCGATTCGTCCTCCGGATCCTCGATCAGCTGGTGCCCGGTGCCCCGGACGAGTCGTCCGCCGAGACCGCGGTCGACGCTCTCGAGCCGGGGGGACGGGAGCTGCTCGCCTTCACCGAACCGCTGGGCGCACAGGCCGGCGTGGCCACCGGGACCGCGGAGCCGTTGGGCTTCCTCGGCGACATCGCGGCGTACCGGGGCGACGGGCCGGAAGCAGGCAAGCTGTATGCGCGGGCCGGGACCAAGGCGGCCGGACTGCCCTGGTACTCCGTCGCGTACGAGACCGAGGCCGCGCGGATCGCAGTCGAACTGCCGGACCCACGCCTGCAGCTCGCCGAAGTCCTCGCCGGCATCGACGGCACCCTGGCCGCCTCGCTGTTCGCTCCCTTGCCCCCGCACCTGCTGCACGAGGCACGACGTACCGCGCGGATCGCGGAACTTATTTAGTTGCTGAGCAACGTTTGGGGAGGGTGGCGCTACCGGAGAGCCAACGTCGGCGAATGAACGAATTGATCGGGGAGGCGCAATGCTCAAGCGCACGCTGCGAATCGTCGAGGAAGCGTTGAAAAGCGGCGACGGCACGCTGCGGCTGATCCTCTTGATGGGAGCGGCCACCTGCGCCGCACTCACCCTCGGTGGTGGCGCCTGGCTCGCGGGTCTGCTGTAGCGGCGCTGAGGCGCGATCCAGATTTTTCGGAGTTCGGCGGTCTGCGGATGTCGAGAACGTGCCACCGGCTCCGTCCCAGGGACATCAGCGGCCACCACCGGCCGCACGAGGAAGAAGGAGAAACCAGCGTGGCGATTCAGCGGATGGACAACGTCGGCATCGTCGTCGAGGACATGGATGCCGCCATCGGGTTCTTCGTGGAACTCGGTATGGAGCTGGAGGGCAGGGCGGAGGTCAAGGGCCTCTTCGCCGACCAGTGCACCGGACTCGACGGCGTCCGCTGTGACATCGCGATGGTCCGGACCCCGGACGGTCACAGCCGGCTCGAGCTGGCGAAGTACCGCAGCCCCGCGGTGATCAGCGCCGGGCCGCGCAACCGGCCGCACAACATTCTGGGCACGCACCGCGTCATGTTCGCCGTCGACGACATCGAGGACACCGTTGCCCGCCTGCGCCCTCACGGCGCCGAACTCGTCGGCGAGATCGCCCGGTTCGAGGACAGCTATCTGCTCTGCTACGTCCGCGGCCCGGAGGGCATCATCGTCGGACTGGCCGAGCAACTGCGCTGAGAAGGAGGAACCGAACCATGCAGCCGAACGAGATCGTCGAGGTTCTGAACCGCCCGATCAGCCAGGAGCTGCCGCGGCCCGTGACGTGACCCGCCTGGCCCACGTCGCCAAGGACGGAACCCCGCGCAACGTACCGATCGCCTTCACCTGGAACGGGTCGCACATCGTCATGTGTACGACGAAGAACGCGCCGGCGATAGGGACGGCGCTTCACGGGCGGCGGCGCCGCCCGTATCCGCCCTACTCCACGCCGATCAGAAGCGGCGTTCCCTGTCCGCCGCCCCGGTACACCACCGTGTCCACCGCCAGATAGCCCTCCCGCACATGCTCCTCCAGGGCGTCGGCCAAGGCGTCCGGTACGTCCTCGCCCAGTACCAAGGTGACGAGTTCGCCGCCCGCCGCCAGCATCCGGTCGATCACCGCCCGGGCCGTGCCGGGGACGTCCTCGCCGATGACCGCCACATCGCCTTCGATCAGGCCCAGGATGTCGCCGGCCTGGCAGATGCCCGCCATGGTCCAGGACTGCCGTTCGGCGACGGCCAGTTCGCCGTAGCGGGTGGCACCGGCCGCCGCGGTCATCGCCACCACGTCCTCGTCGAAGCTGCGGTCCGGTTCGTGGACGGCGAGCGCGGCGATGCCCTGGACGGCGGCCCGGGTCGGGATGAGGGCGACCCGGATGCCCTCGGTACGGGCCTGTTCGGCGGCGGCGGCCGCCGTGTGGCGCAGCTCGGCGTCGTTCGGCAGGAGCACCACCTCGCGGGCGTGCGCGCGGCGGATCGCGTCGACCAGTTCGCCGCTGGCCGGCGGCTCCCCGGGCCGGGCGAGCACGGTGGTCGCACCGGCTTCCGAGCAGAGGCCGGAGAGCCCGGGGCCGGGGACCACGACGACGACACCGCGCTGCGCGGGCTCGCTGTGGTGCAGGTGGACCCGGTCGGCGCCGAAGTGGGTGATCCGGATCCGGTACGGCCGGCCGGCCTCGACCCCGGCCTCCACCGCCGCACCCGCGTCGTCGACATGGACGTGGACGTTCCACAGCCCGTCTCCGCCGACCACGACGAGCGAGTCACCCAGCCCGTCGAGCCGGGTCCGCAGCCGGTCGACCGCGTCCTCCGCGGCCTCCAGCAGATAGATCACCTCGAAGGCGGGGCCGTCCTGCGGTCCGCCCGCCGCGCAGTCGTCGGCCGCGGCAGTGGTCACGGGGGCGATGTCGGGGGCCACCCAGGTGCCGTGTCGGGGTGTCTCGCCGGAGACCGCTTCGACGAGCGCCTCGAGAACGGTCACCAGGCCCCGTCCTCCGGCGTCCACGACGCCCGCCCGCCCGAGGACGGCCAGTTGTCCGGGGGTCTCGTCCAGCGCCGTGCGCGCCCCCTCGTACGCCGCCTGCACGACCGCCTGCGCACTCGGGTCGCCCGCCGTGCGCCCGGCGGCCTCGGCGGCGGCGGTGGCCACCGTCAGCACCGTGCCCTCGACGGGGTGGGCGACGGCCTGCCTGGCTGCGGTCGCGGCCCGGGTCAGCGCGAGCCGCAGATGATCCGCGTCGTGCCCGTCGGCCAGCACCCCCGCCATGCCGCGCAGCAACTGTGCCAGGATCGTGCCGGAGTTCCCGCGGGCGCCGATCAGCGCCCCGTGCGCCATGGCCCGTACGGCATCGGCGAGAGCGGGCACGGACGCGCCGGTCTCGTGCGCGGCGAAGACCGCTTCGACGGCTCCTGCCGCGGACTCCACCGTCAGATAGAGGTTTGTCCCGGTGTCCCCGTCCGCGACGGGATACACATTGATCGCGTCGATCGCCGCACGCTCCCGGCCCAGTGCCTCCAGGGCGAGCGAGCACCAGGTACGCACCGCGCCGGCGTCCATGTCGTCGGCGGTCTGCGGCACGTGGTGTTCCTCCTGGAGAGCGGCCGTGGGCTGCTGGCTGAACCGCAGAGTAGTCCGGCCCGGTGGGCCCGGCAGGGACAGGGGCGGGGCGGACGGCGGCGAAACCCATGGTAGTTTCGTTCTACCGACGCAGCCGTTGTATGCTGCTTCGGTTGCCCGATGAGAGTCGGGCCATTCCTCCGGTACCGCCACTTCAGTCAAATGATTCCGGCGCGCCGGAATTCACTGTAAGTGCATCTGAAGTCTTTGGAGTGACCCGTGGCTGCCAACTGCGACGTCTGCGGCAAGGGGCCGGGCTTCGGCAACAACATTTCGCACTCGCACCGCCGTACGTCCCGTCGCTGGAATCCCAACATCCAGCGCGTGCGTGCCGTGGTCGGTCGGACGCCGAAGCGGCTCAACGTCTGCACCTCGTGCATCAAGGCCGGCAAGGTCGCGCGCTGACGTTCCCGTCGTAGCGCAGCCTTCCGGTTGCCCAAAAAGCCGGTCCACCTCGGTGGACCGGCTTTTTGCTGTGCGCCGGGCTTCTACAGCCGCCACCCGTGGTCGACGGGGCCGATCCCGGTGCCCAGCGGGAAGCCGGCCGCGATCGCCCCGGTGACGTACTCCTTCGCTGCCCGTACCGCCGTCGGCACGTCCTGTCCCCTGGCCAGTCCGCAGGCGATCGCGGAGGCCAGGGTGCAGCCCGTGCCATGGGTGTGCCGGTTGTCGTGCCGGGGGGCACGCAGCCAGTGCTCCTCGGTGCCGTCCGTGAGCAGGTCGACCGGTTCGCCGGGCAGATGCCCGCCCTTGATGACGACCCAGCGCGGTCCGTGTCCGAGGATCTCCGCGGCGGCCCGACGCATTCCGGGCTCGTCCGTGACGGTCACTCCGGTGAGCTGTGTCACCTCGTCCAGGTTGGGGGTCGCCACCGTCGCGACCGGCAGGAGCTTCTGCCGTACGGAATCGAGAGCCTCGGCGGCCAGCAGCGGATCGCCGTGCTTGGAGACCCCGACCGGGTCGACGACGACCGGGGCGCCGGTCGCCGCAAGAAGTGCGGCGACGGTCTCCACGAGTGCGGCCGACGCCAGCATGCCGGTCTTCACCGCCTGGACCCCGATGTCGTCGACGACGCTGCGGTACTGGGCCCGGACAGCCTCCACGGGCAGCTCCCAAGCGCCCTGGACACCCAGCGAATTCTGCGCCGTCACTGCGGTGATCACGCTCATGCCGTGCACGCCGTGCGCCAGCATCGTCTTCAGATCGGCCTGAATGCCCGCACCGCCGCCGGAATCGGATCCGGCGACGGTGAGTACACGAGGTGGTACGAGCGGTGCGGCGGGGGATGCAGATATGGGCATACCCCGAAATCTACTCCGGGCGCCGGAGCTGCCCGGCGCCCCCTAGTGGGCGTCCTCGATGCCACCGAAGTGGTCCCAGCCGCCCTTGCTGGTCCAGGGCGCCCCGTCGACCGTCACCTGGGGCAGCGCCGACGGGTTGAGGACCTCGCCGATCACCTTCCAGCGGGCGGGCAGCTTCACGTCCGCCGGGAACGTGGCGACGATCGCGTGGTCCTCTCCCCCGGTGAGCACCCACTGCAGTGGATCCACACCGACCGCCTGGCCGATGTCGGACATCTGCGAGGGGATGTCGATGAGACCGGAGCGCAGATCGATCCGGACCTTGCTGGCCTCGGCGATGTGCCCGAGGTCGGCGACGAGCCCGTCGCTGACGTCCGTCATGGCGGTGGCGCCGAGCCCGGCGGCCGCGGGGCCCGCGTGGTACGGCGGTTCGGGGCGCCGGTGGGCCTCGACGAAGGCGCGCGGCGAGCGGAAACCACGGGAGAGCACCGCGTACCCGGCGGCGGACCAGCCGAGCCAGCCGGTGACGGCGACGACGTCGCCGGGGCGGGCGCCGGCCCGGGTGACCGGTTCGTGGTTGCGCAGATCGCCGAGTGCCGTGATCGCGACGGTGATGGTCTCCCCGCCGACCACGTCACCGCCGACCACGGCCGCCCCCGCGACCTGGCATTCGTCACGGATGCCGTCCATCAGCTCGCCGGCCCAGGTGACCGGGAGTTCGGCGGGGACGACCAGGCCGAGCAGCAACGCGGTGGGCACGGCGCCCATGGCGGCGATGTCGGCGAGATTCTGCGCGGCGGCCTTGCGCCCGACGTCGTACGCCGTCGACCAGTCGCGGCGGAAGTGCCGTCCCTCCAACAGGATGTCGGTACTGGCCACGACCCTGCGGTCGGGAGCGGCCACGACCGCGGCGTCGTCGCCGGGTCCGAGCCGTACCGCCGGGGTGGTGGTGAGGCGGGAAGTGAGCTCCCTGATGAGCCCGAACTCCCCCAACTCGCCCACGGTTCCCTTCACCGAGTCTCACCTCTCGTCTATCGCGCCGGACGGGCGTCCGGCCTGGATCGGCGGCCGGGGGCCGGGACCGTGGCCCAGCCGTCGGATGCAGTCTGCTCCGGTTGTCGCCGGCATGCCTGTCCCCCATCCGGACCGCTGCACTTGCGGTCGCGAGCCGTCACTGCTGTCGGTACTGTCAAGAGATACGTCAACCGCTGCCATCCGTACGCCACGCGGTGGGACGTCATCCGGTCCGCAGGTCTCCCCGCGGCCCGCGGCAACGCGATACCGTGGCGTCTCTTTCCCCCACATGATCCTCGTGGCCGCCCTGGAGGTTCCGTGGTACAGGCGTACATCCTTATTCAGACCGAGGTGGGCAAGGCGTCGACCGTCGCCGAGACCATCACGAAAATCCCGGGAGTGATCCAGGCAGAGGACGTCACCGGCCCCTACGACGTGATTGTGCGTGCGCAGGCCGACACAGTCGATGAACTCGGACGCATGGTGGTCGCCAAGGTCCAGCAGGTGGAAGGCATCACCAGAACCTTGACCTGCCCGGTCGTTCATCTGTAGCCCCCTTATACGCTGGGCCGGTGACGTCTCTCCGCCCCCGGCTTCGCCGCCCCGTGTTCCTCGGCCCGTCCGCTGCCGTTCTGCTGCTGGCCGCGGCGGGCTGCACCACCACGGACACCCATGCGTCGATCACGGTTCCCACCCCGACGCCGGAAGCCGCAGCCTACTGCCGTGCACTGCACAAGGAGCTGCCGAAAACCGTCGCCGGACAGGAGCGCAACGACCCCGGGCCGAAGTCGGAGCTGACCGCCGGCTGGGGGGACGGGGCGATCGTACTGCGCTGCGGCGTCGACCGGCCCGCAAAGATGGACGATCCGATGTCGAAGGGGACCCAGGCGGACGGCGTCAACTGGCTGCTGGAGCAGCCGGAGGACGCCGGTCCGCGCTTCACCACCACCTATCGCAAGGCGTATGTCGAGGTGTCGCTCTCGACGGCGTACGCACATGACATGAGCCCGCTGGCGGCGTTCGCCGCAGCCGTCAAGAAGACGGTCCCCAGCAGTATCTAGAGAGTGTCCGCGCAGTCCGGCCCGGCGCCTGCGCGCACATCCGGCCCGGCGCTTCTCAGCGCAGGCCGGTCGGGCGGGTCAATGCCGCCTGGATCAGCCGGTCCACCAGCTCCTGGTAGCTCACGCCGCTCTCCTGCCACATCCGCGGGTACATGGAGATCGGGGTGAAGCCCGGCAGCGTATTGATCTCGTTGATCACGAAGCTGCCGTCCTCGGTGAGGAAGAAGTCGGCGCGTACCAGGCCCTCGCAGGACGCCGCCTCGAAGGCTTCGACCGCGAGCCGCTGGACCTCGGTCGTCTGCTCCTCGGTCAGCGGGGCGGGCACGATCCCGGACGCCGAGTCGATGTACTTGGCCTCGAAGTCGTAGAAGTCGTGCGCGGTGACCGGCGGAATCTCGGCGGGCACGCTGGCGCGCGGTCCGTCCTCGAACTCCAGCACCCCGCACTCGATCTCGCGGCCCCGCAGCAGCGACTCGACCAGAAACTTGGGGTCGTGGCGACGGGCCTCCTCGATCGCCTCGTCGAGGCCGGAGAGGTCGTCGACCTTGGTGATACCGATGGACGAACCTGCCCGGGCGGGCTTGATGAAGAGCGGCCAGCCGTGCTCACCGGCGAAGTCCACGATGCGCTTGCGGGCACCGGAGCGGTCGGTGTCCCACTCACGGGGGCGGATCACGACGTACGGACCGACGGGCAGCCCGAACGAGGTGAACACCCGCTTCATGTACTCCTTGTCCTGGCCGACCGCCGAGGCGAGCACACCGGCGCCCACGTACGGCACCCCGGACAGTTCCAGCAGCCCCTGGAGGGTGCCGTCCTCGCCGTACGGGCCGTGCAGGACGGGGAAGACGACGTCGACCTCGCCGAGCGCCTTCGGGACCGAGCCGGGCTCGCTGTAGACCACCTCACGGCTGCCGGGGTCGACGGAGAGCACCACGCCGCCCTCGCTGGACTCGGCCAGTTGTGCCACGTCCGGCATCTTCCGGTCGGTGATGGCCATCCGCTCGGGCTCGTCGGCGGTGAGCGCCCAGCGGCCGTCCGTCGTGATGCCGATCGGCAGGACGTCGTACTTCGTCCGGTCGATGGCGTTCAGGACGGCACCTGCGGTGACGACCGAAATGCCGTGTTCGGAGCTGCGGCCGCCGAACACGACGGCCACACGCGGCTTGCGGAGCTGCTGCTCCGGGCTCTGGGGGAGGTTCTCGCTGCTCATATCGCGTTGAGCGTACCTGCTGGTGCGGGTCACGTCAGCGTCCCCGGGGCCGACCTGCGTACGGAGCAGCCGCTCAGTGGCGCTCGGCCTTCGCGCTGCGCGACATCAGCTCGCCCAGTGCGACCATCGGCGGCTTGCCCTCGTGGACGATGGAGACGACCGTCTCCGTGATGGGCATGTCGACCCCGTGCCGGCGTGCCAGATCGAGCACCGATTCACAGGACTTGACGCCTTCGGCCGTCTGCTTGGTGACGGCGATGGTCTCTTCCAGCGTCATGCCGCGGCCGAGGTTGGTGCCGAAGGTGTGGTTGCGCGACAGCGGCGAGGAGCAGGTCGCCACCAGGTCGCCCAGGCCCGCGAGTCCGGAGAACGTCAGCGGGTCGGCGCCCATGGCGAGGCCGAGCCGAGTGGTCTCGGCGAGGCCGCGGGTGATGAGCGAGCCCTTGGCGTTGTCGCCGAGGCCCATCCCGTCTGCGATGCCGACGGCGAGACCGATGACGTTCTTGACCGCGCCGCCGAGCTCGGCGCCGACCACATCGGTGATGGTGTACGGGCGGAAGTACGAGGTGTGGCAGGCGGCCTGGAGGCGACGGGCCACCGACTCGTCCTGGCAGGCGACGACGGCCGCGGCGGGGCGGCGTTCGGCGATCTCCTTGGCCAGATTGGGGCCGGTGATGACGGCGATGCGGTCCGCGGGGACCTTGGTGACGTCCTCGATGACCTCGCTCATCCGCTCGGCGGTGCCGAGTTCGACGCCCTTCATCAGCGAGACGAGAACGGTGTCCGGACCCAGGTGCGGGGCCCAGTCGGCAAGGTTGGCGCGCAGCGTCTGCGACGGCACGACGAGCACGGCGAAGTCGGCGCCGCGCAGCGCCTCCGCGGCGTCGGTGGTGGCCCTGATGGAGTCGGGGAGTTCAATTCCCGGCAGATAGTCGGGGTTGGTACGGGTCGTGTTGACCGCCTCGACGAGCTCGGCGCGACGGCCCCACAGAGTGACCTCGCAACCGGCGTCGGCGAGGATCATGCCGAAGGCCGTACCCCATGAGCCGGTTCCGAAGACGGCTGCTTTTACGGGGTGCGTCACTTGGGTCCCTTTCCTTCGGCCTTGCGCCGCTGTTCGGCACGCGCCTTGCGGTGGTCGTAGAGCTCGGCGGGGGCCTTCTCGCCGCGTACGACTTCGAGCTGGGCGGTGACCGCGGCCATGATGACCTCGGTCGCCTCACGCAGGACGTCGGGCGTCGGCTCCTCGTCGTAGAACCGGGAGAGGTCGACGGGCGGTCCGGCCTGCACCTGCAGTGTCTTGCGGGGGAAGAGCCGGAGCTTGTTCTCCTTGGCGTACGGCGGCATCGCGAGGTTGGCGCCCCACTGCGCGACGGGGATGACCGGGGCCTTCGTCATCAATGCGACGCGGGCGGCACCGGTCTTGCCGGCCATCGGCCACATGTCGGGGTCGCGGGTGAGCGTGCCCTCCGGGTAAAAGGCGACACATTCACCGCGCTCGATGGCGTCGACGGCGGCCCGGAAAGCGTCCAGCGCATTGGTCGTCTCGCGGTACACGGGGATCTGCCCGGTGCCGCGCAGGATCATTCCGACAAAGGGAGTCTTGAAGAGGCCCGCCTTGGCGAGAAGCCGCGGCACCCGGCCGGTGTTGTACTGGAAGTGACCGTAGGAAAGCGGGTCCAGATACGAGTTGTGGTTGACCGCAGTGATGAATCCGCCGTCGGCCGGGATGTGTTCCATTCCCCGCCAGTCACGCTTGAACAGAACCACCAGCGGCGGTTTTGCGATGGCCGCCGCCAGGCGGTACCAGAAGCCGATTCTGCGGCGGGACACTCGGACACCTTCCTCTACGGACCTGACGTGCTGCCTGACTGTGGGCGGCCAATTGTGACCCCAGGCCCCTGCTCTGTCGAGAACACGGTACGCCCCGCCTCCGGGACCGACCCTCCGGGTTGTCGCACCCGCAGGCGAGAATGAGCGGCGATGTGCATCGAAGGGGAGATCGCCACGAACACCGACCCGACCGGCCTGTGGTCCCTGGTCGTCCCGTTGAAGCCGCTGACACAGGGCAAGAGCAGGCTCACGGGGGCGGCCGGCGTCATGCTGCGCCCCCGGCTCGCCCTGGCCTTCGCGCAGGACACCGTGGCTGCCGCGCTCTCCTGCCGGGCCGTACGGGATGTGGTGGTCGTCACGGACGACCCGGTGGCCGCGGCCGCGCTCGCGGCGCTCGGGGCGCGCTCCGTTCCCGACGAACCGGCCGCCGGGCTCAACGCCGCACTCGTCCACGGCGAGCGGGCGGTGCGCGACCGGCGGCCCGCCGCGGCGGTCGCGGCGCTGAACGCGGATCTGCCCGCACTGCGCCCCGCGGAATTGGCCCGGGTCCTCGATTTCGCAGCCGAATTTCCTCGCGCATTTGTTACGGATGCGACGGGAATCGGCACGACATTTCTTTCGGCTTCATCCGGGGTGGAATTGCGTCCGGCTTTCGGCGGCCCGTCCAGGGCCCGGCATCTCGCCTCCGGCGCGGTGGAAATCACATCGGCCGGCATCGATTCGGTCCGCCAGGACGTGGACACCGGCGACGATCTGCGGGCGGCCGTGCGCCTCGGGGTGGGCCCGCACACGGCGGACCGCTGGCCCGCGGGCGTGCCCGCGCGGGACCGATAGGCTGCCGTTCATGCAGGCGACCTCGTACACGTACGACCCCGAGACCCGCACCGGCAGTGTGCTGCTCGACGACGGCACCCCGGTGGAATTCGACGCCCCGGCCTTCGACGCGGGCGGCCTGCGGCTGCTGCGCCCCGGGCAGCGGGTGCGGATCGAGATCGCGGGCGAGGGTGCGGACCGGCGGATCACCCTGGTGACGCTGCAGACGTTCTGAAGGGCGCCTCGGACCACCGGGTCCCCTCCGGCAGTGAGCCGGGCCCCGAACAGCCCGCGGGCCGGGCTCCCCGTGGGGAGCCCGGCCCGGCGCGTGTGAGTAGCCCTGCGCTGCTCGGTCTCACTTCTTCCGCGCGACAGCCTTCTTGGCCGTGGTCTTGCGCGCCGTGGTCTTCTTCGCGGGCGCCTTCTTCGCCGTGGCCTTCTTGGCGGGCGCGGTCTTGCTGGCGACGGTCTTCTTGACGGCCGTGGTCTTCTTCGCCGCCGCGGCCGTGGTCTTCTTCGCCGGCGTGGTCTTCTTGGCCGCCGCGGTGGTCTTCTTCGCGGTGGTCTTCTTGGCGGCGGTGGTCTTCGCCGCGGTCACCGCCTTCTTGGCGGTGGCCTTCTTCGCCGTGGCCTTCTTGGCGGTGGCCTTCTTGGCGGCGGCCTTCGTGGTCGTACGGGTGGAAGCACCGCCCGAGAGGCTGCCCTTGGGCGCCTTCTTCACGGCCACATCGTGCTTGGGGAGCTTCTTCGAGCCGCTCACCAGGTCCTTGAAGCCCTGTCCCGCACGGAAGCGGGGCACCGAGGTCTTCTTGACCCGTACGCGCTCACCCGTCTGCGGGTTGCGGGCGTAGCGAGCCGGGCGGTCGACCTTCTCGAACGAGCCGAAGCCGGTGACCGAGACACGGTCCCCGGCGACAACGGCACGGACGATCGCGTCGAGTACCGCGTCGACAGCGTCTGCGGCCTGCTGGCGGCCGCCGACCTTGTCGGCAATCGCTTCTACGAGCTGCGCCTTGTTCACGTCTTCCCCTTCGGAGACATTGCCAGAACGAAAGTGTTCAAGCGTTTTCGCACGTTAGGCAGATATATACCGCAAATCAAACACGAAACGGGCTAATCACCCTAGTGCCGCAACGAAGTCGACCGCTGCGCAGTTCCGCAGAGTCAGTCACCTTCGGGGAATCGGCCCTCATCGAGGTCCTTCATCAACCGGTCCAGACGCCTTGCCGCATCCGGTAGATCGTGCTTCGCCGCGGCCGTGACGACCAACAGCTTCCGGGACAGCGCCATCCTTACGCCCTCCGGGACTTGCAGTGCGCGCACTCTTGCGTGCGCTTCCTTCAATTGGTCGGCGACTTGGCCGTAAAGCTTGAGTTGGCTGTCGCGTTCCATGCACCGATTGTGCCATCTGGGGCGAGTTGTCGCCCGACGGGGTCTCAACAAGCGACTGCGCCCTCTACCAGAAGGCAGAGGGCGCAGTACTGGAAACGCGCTGCTCAGGCGTTAATTGTACGTGGCTTGAAGGTCGGCCTTACCGCCTCATAAGTCGCGATGTCCGCTTCGTTCTGAAGGGTGAGGCTGATGTCGTCCAGCCCGTTCAGCAGTCGCCAGCGGGCGTTCTCGTCGAGCTCGAAGTCGGCGGTGATGCCCTCGGCGCGGACCTGGCGCTCCTCCAGGTCCACAGTGATCTCGGCCTTCGGGTCGGCCTCGGTCAGCTCCCAGAGCGCGTCGACCACCTTCTGGTCGAGCACCACGGTCAGCAGGCCGTTCTTCAGCGAGTTGCCGCGGAAGATGTCGGCGAACCGGGAGGAGATGACGGCCTTGAAACCGTAGTTCTGCAGGGCCCAGACGGCGTGTTCGCGGGACGAGCCGGTACCGAAGTCGGGACCTGCCACCAAGACCGTGGCGCCGTCCCGCTCGGGGCGGTTGAGGACGAAGTTCCCATCCTTGCGCCAGGCCTCGAAGAGTCCGTCCTCGAAGCCGTCGCGGGTGACCTTCTTCAGCCAGTGGGCGGGGATGATCTGGTCGGTGTCGACGTTGCTGCGGCGCAGCGGGACGGCCCGGCCGGTGTGTGCGGTGAAAGCTTCCATGATTCTCAGACTCCGGCGGACGTACGGGCGTCGGACAGGTCGGCCGGCGAGGCCAGGTGGCCCAGCACGGCGGTGGCGGCGGCGACCTGCGGGGAGACCAGGTGCGTACGGCCGCCCTTGCCCTGCCGGCCCTCGAAGTTACGGTTCGAGGTCGAGGCTGAGCGCTCGCCGGGGGCCAGCTGGTCGGGGTTCATACCGAGACACATCGAGCAACCCGCGTGCCGCCATTCGGCGCCGGCCGCGGTGAAGACCTTGTCCAGGCCTTCCTCGACAGCCTGCAGAGCGACCCGGACCGAACCGGGGACGACCAGCATCCGTACGCCGTCGGCGACTTTGCGGCCGTCCAGGATCGAGGCCGCGTTACGCAGGTCCTCGATGCGGCCGTTGGTGCAGGAGCCTACGAAGACGGTGTCGACGTCGATCTCGCGCAGCGGCTGCCCGGCGGTCAACCCCATGTATTCCAGGGCCTTTTCGGCGGCGTTCCGCTCCGAGGCGTCCTCGTACGAAGCGGGGTCGGGGACGTTCGCCGACAGGGGCGCACCCTGACCGGGGTTGGTGCCCCAGGTGACGAACGGGGCCAGTTCTGCGGCGTCGATGACGACCTCGGCGTCGAAGACCGCGTCCTCGTCCGTGCGCAGCGTCTTCCAATACGCGACGGCGGCGTCCCAGTCCTCGCCCTGCGGGGCGTGGTCGCGGCCCTTCAGGTAGTCGAACGTGGTGTCGTCCGGGGCGATCATGCCCGCCCGGGCGCCCGCCTCGATCGACATGTTGCAGATGGTCATCCGGGCTTCCATCGAGAGCTTCTCGATGGCGGAGCCGCGGTATTCGAGGATGTAGCCCTGGCCGCCGCCGGTGCCGATCCGGGTGATGATCGCGAGGATCAGGTCCTTGGCCGTCACGTCGTCGGGCAGTTCGCCGTCGATGGTGATCGCCATCGTCTTCGGACGGGCCAGCGGCAGCGTCTGGGTGGCCAGCACGTGCTCGACCTGGCTGGTGCCGATGCCGAATGCCAGCGCGCCGAACGCGCCGTGCGTGGAGGTGTGGGAGTCGCCGCAGACGACCGTGGTGCCGGGCTGGGTCAGCCCCAGCTGCGGGCCGACCACGTGCACGACGCCCTGCTCGACGTCGCCCAGCGGGTGCAGCCGTACGCCGAACTCCGCGCAGTTCTTGCGCAGCGTCTCCAACTGGGCGCGGGAGACCGGGTCGGCGATGGGCTTGTCGATGTCGAGGGTCGGGGTGTTGTGATCCTCGGTGGCGATGGTGAGGTCGAGGCGCCGCACCCGGCGTCCGGCCTGACGGAGGCCGTCGAAGGCCTGCGGGCTGGTCACCTCGTGCAGCAGGTGCAGATCGATGAAGAGGAGGTCGGGCTCACCTTCGGCGCGCCGGACGACATGGTCGTCCCAGACCTTCTCCGCGAGTGTCCTACCCATCGCTTTCCCTCCGGCCGGCATCCTCGCCGGCCCAACTAGAGATTCGGTGCGCCACCGTCCGGACCCCCGTGCGGGGCGGTGGCTTCGGGCCGTTGTGTGGCCGCCCCTACAGGTTCGCAACTTCTGCCGAAAATTGAACTTGCGTTTCACAGAGTGAGACGCGAGTATCGTCGTATGGACAACTCTAGCGGCGTCGGCGTTCTCGACAAGGCAGCTCTGGTATTGAGCGCCCTGGAGTCCGGTCCGGCCACCCTCGCCGGGCTGGTCGCGGCGACCGGGCTCGCACGACCCACGGCCCATCGACTGGCCGTGGCACTGGAACACCACCGGATGGTGGCGAGGGACATGCAGGGCCGTTTCATCCTCGGCCCGCGGCTGGCGGAGCTCGCGGCCGCGGCCGGCGAGGACCGCCTGCTGGCGACGGCCGGCCCGGTGCTCACACACCTGCGCGACATCACCGGCGAGAGCGCGCAGCTCTACCGCAGGCAGGGCGACATGCGGATCTGCGTGGCGGCCGCGGAGCGGCTGTCCGGACTGCGGGACACCGTGCCGGTCGGCTCCACACTCACCATGAAGGCCGGCTCGTCGGCCCAGATCCTGATGGCCTGGGAGGAGCCGGAGCGCCTGCACCGCGGCCTCCAGGGCGCCCGCTTCACGGCGACGGCGCTCTCCGGCGTCCGGCGGCGCGGCTGGGCCCAGTCGATCGGCGAGCGGGAGCCGGGCGTCGCCTCGGTCTCGGCGCCGGTGCGCGGCCCGTCGAACCGGGTGGTCGCCGCCGTCTCGGTCTCCGGACCGATCGAGCGGCTGACCCGTCACCCGGGCCGGATGCACGCCCAGGCGGTCATCGACTCGGCCGCGCGGCTGAGCGAGGCCCTGCGCCGCAACGGCTGACGTACTCGTTCTCCCCTGATCCGAAAGGCCGCCCCAGCGTCGTGGCGGCCCCGCTCAGCCCTTCCGCTCCGTGACCGAGCGATGCGCGAGACGATCCGCCGCGCGACGGCCCCGCCCCTCGACGGGCAGCACGCCGGTCACCGCAGCCAGCCCGTACGGCGGCATGTCGGCGTAGATCGATTCGTACGAACCCTCGGGCGCGATATACGTCTCATGCCACAGCCCCACGTGCTGCCTGGACTTCTTCTCCTTGCGGTTCATCATCGCCCAGGCCTTGCGGTGGAACATGTCGGGAGCGCTCGCGTACGCGTACAGCTTCTCCTTCGACTCCCAGTACTGGACGACGTAGTACGTCCTCGGCGAACCGGTCAGCAGCGTGTAGCCGAGCAGTCCGCGACTCCTGTCCCGGCTCAACTCCCGCAGCATGCGCGGCATTGCGGCGAGGACCGGCAGCCAGTGGTGCACGCCCCAGAAGTGGTTGATGCGCATCCCGATGAGCAGCACGACCACCTCCCCCTCAGCGGCCGCGGTCGTCCGCCCCGGTATCGGCTTCGCAAACATGCAGTGCCCCCTGATTCTCTTGGCGACCATTGGAGAGCGTCACTATCCAATGGTTGGATAGTGGCACTGCCCAAGGGGTGGCGCAAGGAAAGGCCCGGACATGCGACTGTCGGAACTGAGCAAGCGGAGCGGCGTCACGACCGCGACGATCAAGTACTACCTGCGTGAGGGGCTGCTGCCGCCCGGTGAACGCGTCAGCGCGACCCAGGCCGAGTACGACGAGAGCCATCTGCGCCGGCTCCGTCTGGTGCGGGCACTGATCCAGGTCGGCCGCCTTCCGGTGGCAACGGCCCGCGAAGTACTGGCACATGTCGACGACGAGTCCCTCGGCCGGACGATCCGCCTCGGCGCGGCGCTGTGGTCCCTGCCGCACGGCCCCGAGCCGGACGAGGAGACCCCGGAGACGGCCGTGGCACGCCACGAGGTCGACCGGCTTCTCGACCGGCTCGGCTGGGCGTTCGTGCAGGATCTCGGCTCACTGGACCCCGTACATCGCGCACTGGTCGCATCGATGGCCACCCTCATCCGGCTCGGCTATCCCTGTGACATCGAGTACTTGGCGGAGCAGGCCCGCCTGATGGAGCAAGTGGCCGTCCACGACCTGGACATGATGGAGTCCTATCCGGCGGGCGCGCAGCAGGTGGAGATGGCGGTCGCCTCGGTGGTGCTCTACGAGCCGCTGCTGCTGGCGCTGCGCAGGCTGGCCCAGGAGGAGGAGTCGGCCCGGCGGTACGGCCTCTGAACACAACGGGTCCCGGGCATACGACCAAGGGCCCTTCACCGAAGTGAAGGGCCCTTGGTTTTCCGCTCTGTTGTACCCCCGACCGGATTCGAACCGGCGCTACTGCCGTGAGAGGGCAGCGTGCTAGGCCGCTACACAACGGGGGCGTGTTTTACAGATGAAGCTCTGCGCTGGGCTACCAGGACTCGAACCTAGAATGACGGTACCAGAAACCGTAGTGTTGCCAATTACACCATAGCCCATGGTGTTACAAGTACCCCCGACCGGATTCGAACCGGCGCTACTGCCGTGAGAGGGCAGCGTGCTAGGCCGCTACACAACGGGGGCCCTAGCGATCCTGCATCGAAATCGTGGGTGCGACCCAAATGATCTCGCGGGAAGGATCTGTACCCCCGACCGGATTCGAACCGGCGCTACTGCCGTGAGAGGGCAGCGTGCTAGGCCGCTACACAACGGGGGCGTGTTTTACAGATGAAGCTCT